>NZ_JBEOOB010000003.1:0-175247 GCF_040308685.1 Pseudoalteromonas sp. 20-MNA-CIBAN-0454
TGCCAGCCTGAGCCCGATATCGACAGCTTGTTACCCTGGAATTTTAAAACATAGGTGTAGTTCGCTAGACGCTCACGTTATATCTTTGCATGTACGCAACATATTTTTGGTGTTAGGGGTTATATCTTTGCATGTACGCAACATATTTTTGGTGTTGAGAGCTTGTACCTTTGTATGTACATAACATATTCTTGGTGTTTTATTTATTTGTAGGGCTATATTCGTCGTATTTTATGGGAAGTTATTAAAAATAGGTCTACATTACATATTTTTGGTGTTATTGAGAGCACATACCAAAAATATGTAATATGCTTTTTAATATGGAATATCTAAATTATCTATAGTCAGTTTATTCGCAATATCTATTTCTTCTTTGCTGGATGCTTGTTCTGCGCGGTTATTACGCCTTTCAATCAAGGTTGTAGCTATTTTATTAGATAGCTTCTCATTACCAGTGTAATTGTATGCAGAAAGTAACAGTTTAAGTTCTGCAGTTGATAATTTTTTACCATTGCCTTCAGACTTTAATTGCTGCCTTTTAAGCTCTAGCTTTTTAATAGTTGTAATAGCATCGCGTTCATTAAATTCCTCAATATTGCCTTTTGTTATCCAACTCATAAGGAATTTGATAGCTATATACATTCTAATAACATTTACACTTCATAAGCTCAAGTGCTGAATAAATACACCAGCCCATATTAAAGTTGCGATGATAACGCTCACCATCACAGCCAAAGAGCCTAAGTCTTTCGCTAAACCTGACAGCGGATGAATTTCCGCGCCAATTCTATCGACTACTGCCTCAATAGCGGTATTGAAGATTTCTGCCAACAATACGAATAATAAAGCGCACCAAAGAATCACGTACTCAAAAAGTGAAAATGGAAAGAATAAACAGCCCACAACGAGAAGAACTGACAGCCAGAATTCTTGTTTAAACGCTGCTTCATTTGCTATCAGCCATTTAAACGCTCTGAGTGAATGCCCCGCTGCTAGGTATATTCGTTTTATTCCCGTCGGCTTTTGCTTAGTACCCATTGATTGGCTCCTGTTGGCTATTCTTAGCATTAGGTTTGGAATTAGGAAAGTGTAAGGTACGAAACACTACCGCGGCTATCAAACAAATGATTAACCATGACAACGTCATCGTTGTTAGTGTGTGACTTAAAAAATGGTCACCTATCGCCATCTTATAACTCCCCATAATCCAGCCAGTAGAAACAGCAAACGCTATCGCAATACATTGGTATTTCGGACGATAAAACAAAAAGAATAATGACATTAAGGCAAAACCACCGCTGGCATGACCCGCAGGAAAGCACTTGTACTTTTTAGTTGACTCAAACGATTCAGGCATTAATTCAAACGCCTTAACATAAGGGACATCGCCGCCATATAGTTCAAGCTGCGCAGGACAAGCACCATTGGTTGTTGCTTTTAAACCGCCGATGACTGACGGCACTAACATCAAAGAGAAAATAACCACTAATAATCGCTTTTGAAAGTGCTTAGAGTACTTGCGTCTACAAGCGATAACGTAAAAAGCAATGAGCGACAGTGCCAACAAAATAATGCTGTATTTAGGCAACAAGTAAAAAATAAAACGATAAGGCTCTTCATATTTATCAATTAACCACGTTTGGTTGGATGCATTGAATAACAAATTTTGAAGCCAAATATCGCTATTTGTTGTTTCAAATAAAAAAGCAATAAGCGTTAATGCATACATTGAATAAAGCAGGTGTTTACTCAAGTTCAAAACAATTCTCCATTTGCAAGGTGTTCCCTACTACCACTTCTATGGTCGAGTGGTGAATACCGTATTGAGCTGCGAGCAAATCTTTAATTGGCTTAAGATCTTGGAATTGTTCCATCGTTTTTAAGTTAACACTGGTTTCTAAATACACTTCGCTATCATCTAATTGCCACACATGAATGTGTCTTACTTTTTCAACATTCTCCATTGATTCGATATCCTTACAAATCTTATCGATATCGATATCAACGGGGACCGCTTGCATTAAAATACGAATACTTTGCTTAGCTAAAATAATACCGTGGTACACCACATAAACCGAGATAAGTATGGTTGCCAATAAATCGACAACATACCATTGATATAAAATGATCAAACTACCCGCAACAATGACAACGACAGAAGCAAAGGCATCAGATAAATTATGAATAAATGCCGCTCTGAGATTCAAGTTATTCTTCGCGCCTGCTTGATAAGTCAACCACGCGGTTATGGAATCAATCACTAAGGCTATTGTCGCAATCCAAACAACAATCCAACCATCAATAGGTTGAGGGTTAAAGTACTTCTCAACTGCGGCATAAATGAGATATATACCAAGAATAATAAGGGTAGTACTGTTGATTAATGCCCCGATAATTTCAGCCCGTTTAAAACCAAAAGTCATTTGGCTATTAGCGGGTTTTCTTGCAATTTTTCTCGCAACAATCGCAATAACGATAGCGCCTGCATCACTGAGGTTATGAAGCGCATCAGCAATCAAGGATAAACTACCTGATAAAACCCCGCCGATAACTTGGGCCACAGTAAGTAAAATATTGATAAATACTGCCATGCTTAATTTTCCGTCATGGTTATGTGCATGGCTGTGCGTATGGTTATTATTTGACATTTACTCTTCCTCTTGCGTAACAAATAGTGGTGATGGCGCTTTTTCAGGCAATGACATATCTGTGCTGATATTTAACGCATGTAGTAAAGAAAAAGAAAAAGCATCGTGAGAACTTTCTTTTTTACTTTGTTTGACCGTACTTTCCATATCAACGTGTGATGAAGAGCCGAACCAAGCAATTAAAGGTACATGAGTCTGTTCTTCAGGCGCCAGCATGTAAGGCATACCATGTAAGTAGAGTCCGTTCTTACCTAACGATTCACCATGATCGCCAATATAAAACATGGCAGTTTCAAAGTTGGTATTGTTCTCTTCTAATAAATTAATGGTTTCATTGATAAAGTAATCGGTATAGAGAATGGCATTATCATACGCATTAACAATTTCGCTAGTTTCACAGGCGGAGAGTTCGCTTGTTTGACAGGCAGGAGTGAACTTCTCAAAGTCTTTGGGGTATCGTTTGTAATATGCCGGGCCGTGGTTGCCCATTTGATGAAGCACTATGAGTACACTACCTTCTTGATCATCAATATACCCCTGTAAACCGTCTAACATACCAATGTCACGACACTCTATATCGCACACTGAATTTAGCTCAGGTGATTTGAAATTTTGGTATTCGACACGATCTGCGACGCCTTTTGAACTAGAGTTATTGTCTCGCCAAAGGACACTTACCCCGGCTTTGGAAATAACATCTAATACGTTTTGTGTTCGCCGTGCTTTTTTATTATCAAATGACTCTCGGTTATCGAATGAAAACATACAAGGGACCGAAATCGCGGTTGATGTGCCACAAGCATAGAATTTATCAAAACTAATTAAATCATCTCTTTGAGCTAATAATGGTGTAGTTTCTCGTTTATAGCCATTTATAGAAAGATTACCCGCATGGACAGTTTCACCGACAATGACAATGTAGAGTTTTTTATGCGACTCTTTATCAATATCATTGGCAGAGTTTACTACCATTAAAAATTCGTTATTTTCTTGCTGTTCAAGCACGTCCTTGAGGAAAAATCCCGTAGAGTAAATGGGATAGATAGGATTTAAGTAAAATCTTAATGGCTTGTGTTCTCTAAAGAAATTAGTGAATTGAGCACTAAAAATATAAAGTGAAACAGTAATTACACCAAGTGCCATGATGGTATTACTTATTTGTAGCCAACAGTTTTTTGTCCATGACGATTTATCTATTTTGACCATAAAAAGGCAAGCTATAGGTACTATGGCTAACAACAAAACAGTTAAAAAATACTCAAATGACAGTAAGTCAGTTGCTTCATCGATATTCGTTTCAGCAATGTTTTGAATCATTACATTATCAATGATGGTGCCAAAGCTATCGGTATAATAACCAGCCATGGCAGATAAGAGTAAAAGACTGCTCAGTACTATTCGAACGGGAATGATAATACTGAAAAATGACACAATAATGGTTAATACACTCATTACCACAAGAGTCAGCGCGATAATAAAACCTTGATTATCTTGCCACGGGTATACCGAATTAACTTGTTCAAAAAATGTAGAATTGCCCGTCACTATAATAAATAGCACGGTGGCGATAATAAGGAGGTTTGGCGAATAATTGAAAAACGACAGCTTTTTCATCATTATTCCCTAAATTTAGGATGCAAAAATTCGAAGCTAATAAAAGCCTACTATTGAATCTCTGCATCGAGTGAAAATGACTGGCTAAGCCCTGCTTTTGACAAGAGCTTAGCTAGTAGCGATTTATAGTGCTATCAAATTAGTTACTTACTTTATTAATTTGTAAGTTAATGAGTAAGTCACTAAGTTATCTAGCGCGTTAGTCTCTAAGATCTTTGATTTTGGCTTTTGAGAACCAAGCATATAAAACCGGTAACACAAACAAGGTGAGTAACGTTGCAGTAACCAAACCGCCAACAATAACACTCGCCAGTGGTCGTTGAATTTCAGCGCCAACTCCATTGGACATCAGCATTGGAATTAAACCTAACGCAGAAGTAATGGCGGTCATTAATACTGGACGTAAACGAGATACTGCCCCATCAAAAACAGCTTTTGAGGTGTCTATACCATCTTTTACCAGCTGGTTAATGCTTTCTACCATGACTACACCATTAAGCACGGCGACACCAAACAAAGTGATAAAGCCGACTGAACTTGGCACTGACAAGTATTGACCTGAAATATACAGTGAGAAAATACCACCTATAACGGCCAAGGGTACATTCACTAAAATAAGCATCGCTTGACCAACAGAGCCAAAGGCGAAATAAAGTAGCAAGGCAATTAGTGCCAATGATAGAGGCACTACCACTGATAGTCGCTGCTGCGCACGTTGTTGGTTTTCAAATTGACCACCAATCACTACAGAATAACCTGCAGGTAAATCTACTTTGCTATCAATAACTGCACGAATGTCGCTAACAACACTTCCCATGTCTCGACCTTGAACATTGGCTTGAATTACCACGCGTCGCTGTACATCATCACGTCGCACTTGTGGTGGGCCAGATTCAAAACTGACGGTAGCAATATCGCCTAAACGTACCCAAGCACCCGTAGGTGATTGTATTCTCAGATCTGCAATAGCTTCTTGGTTATCACGGTATTTTTCTTCAATGCGAACATAAATATCATAACGTTCATTACCATTGATTATTTGGCCAGCGCTAACGCCACCGATACCGTTTTTAACCACTTCCATGACATCGCCAACTGACAAACCAAAACGTGACAATTGCTGTCTTTTCGGTTTAATCACTAACTGTGCTTCACCAGCGATTTGCTCTAAGGCTACATCTCTTGCGCCATCAATTTGTTTGATTGCCGCTTCAATTTCTTGACCTTTGCTCGCCAACATATCTAATTCTGGTCCAAACAATTTAATGGCAAGTTGCGCTTTAACTCCTGACAGTAATTCATCTACACGAGTCGCTATGGGCTGTGAAAAGTTAAGTAATAACCCTGGGAATTGCTCAAGTTTCTCTTCCATTAAACCTTGTAATTCAACGCGATTTTTGGCACTTGTCCATTCTGAAACAGGTTTTAAGCCAATGTAAATTTCGATGTTATTAACTGGTTCAGGATCACCGCCGATTTCAGCACGTCCAATTCGACTTAGGGTATATTCAACTTCGGGGAACTCCATTAACTTTTCTTCAAGAATTGGAGCAACCGACAAGGCTGTTTCTAAACTTGCTGATGGCGCTAATGTTGCTCTTAGGTTAATGGTACCCTCTTCTAATTCTGGTACAAATTCAGTCCCTATTTGAGGTATTAAAGATGCTGCACCCACAAGTAACAATAATGAAGCAATAATAACTACTTTCGTGTGTTTCATCGCGGCTTTGAGGCCTTTTCGATAAAGCTTATCTAATGGTTTTAAGACAAAACTTTCTCTTTCTTTAACGCCTTTATTAAACATAAAGGTTGCTAAGGCTGGAACCACAAACAGTGCCACTAAAATAGCCGAAATAACCGCTAAAATAATACTGATAGCCATCGGCTGGAACAATTTAGCTTCCACTCCTTCAAAGCTAAATAACGGTGTAAATACCACTAAAATAATAGAGGCAGCAAAAAATACCGGGCGTGCAACTTCTTTTCCTGCTTCTTTTAATCGTAGAGGAATGCCTTCTTTATCATGTTCTACATCGTGGGGATCAGCATCTGTGCCTAACGTTCTCGCTTGCGCATTTTTGTAATGTGTTGAATCAGGTCTATTAAGGTGTTTGAACATGTTTTCAACCATCACAACAGAGCCATCAACCAACATACCAATAGCAACAGCGATACCACCTAACGACATTAAGTTTGCCGATAAACCTATCCAAGACATCACCATTAAGGCGATAGCGATTGAAATAGGAATTGAAATTAACACTAAAAAGGTTGCGCGTAAGTTCATTAAAAACAGAGCAAGTACGATAGCGATAAATATAAATGCCAGCGCTAATGCTTGCACTACAGTATCAACTGCTTTAGTAATTAAATCTGCCTGATCGTAGAAAGGTTCAAAACGTACGCCTTCAGGTAGTGCTTGGTTGATCATTGGAATACGTGCACTTATACCGTCGATTGTCGCTTTAGTATTTGCGCCCATACGTTTCAATACGATACCTGAAACCACTTCACCTAAGTTTTCAATGTTACCCTGTGCATCTCTGCGCGTCATAGTAACTGCGCCTTGGCGTATTTCACTACCCAGCGAAACCTTGGCTACATCTTCGATAGTCACCACAGTACCATCAACCGTTTTAACCGGTACTTGTCTAATATCAGCTAAACCTGCTTCGCCACTATTAAACCAACCTGTGCCACGAATAACTAATTGCTCTTGTCCACGGTTCATGTACCAACCGCCAACATTGGCATTGTTGTTATCGAGTGCAGTAACAATATCGTCTTGCGTTAACTCATATGATAATAATTTACTTGGCTCAATGTTGACTTGATACTGTCTGACGTTGCCGCCAAAAGATAAGACGTCGGTAACACCATCTACCGGCATAACCAATAACTTTACTATCCAATCGTTCAAGCTCCTTAAGGTCATAGAATCATAACCAGAATCTTTATCTGCAATTAACAAATACTGAAAAACTTGACCCAAACCTGAGGTGTTAGGTCCCATTGCTGGTGTGCCCACGCCTTGCGGAATTAACTCTTTTGCCGCTTGTAAACGCTCAAATACTAACTGGCGAGCAAAGTAGATGTCTGTGCCTTCTTTAAAGACAACAGTAACACCCGATAAACCCGTTTTTGAAATAGAGCGTACTTGCTCTACATCAGGCAACGCATACATTACTGCTTCAATGGGATAGGTTATTAACTGCTCTACTTCTTCAGCGGCTAAGCCCGGTGCTTCAGTATTAACCGCTACCTGAACATTGGTTACATCAGGAAAAGCATCTAAATTTAGTTTTGGGATCACCATAACAGAGCCTGCCATAGTAGCAATTAGGGCGATAATTACTAAGAGTCGATTATTGATCGACCAATCAATCATTTTATTAAACATAATCTTATTCCCCTAGTGGCCGTGCGGATCAAATCCGCCTTTTGCTATTTCTGACGCAACAAAAAAGGCACCTTTTGTTACCAAACGGGTATTAGGCTCAATACCGATAATTTGACGGTAATTGCCTAATGGCTGACCTAATTCAACTTCAACGGCTTTAAATTCACCAGAATGGTCTTCAACAAATACCGTCCAATCACCATCGGCACCACGCATTAATGCTGTTTCTGGTACTGCCATTACAGGGCTTTGCGTATCAAACTGAAAATTTACATTAACAAACATGCCTGAATGCAAACTGTCATCAGTATTTTCAACCGACAGTCTAACGATTCGGGTACGCGTACTTGGATCAATGGTATGTGCTTCTTGAATGACCTTGGCAACATGCACTTGCCCGGCAAACTCAACTTTTGCAATGGTGCCAATAGGAAGACTTAATTTTTTATTTGGCGAAACACGCGCTTCAACCCATAAGTCTTTTTCATCAGCCAATACCATGATTTTTTCACCGGCAGGCACACGTTGTCCTTGAGAGAAATCATCACTTAAAACCACACCAGAGCGCTGAGCGACTAAGGTATATTCACCAAGATTTGATGAGTTGTTTTTTACAATATCTTTAATGGCTGCTTTGGTTAAACCAAAGGCAGTTAATCGACCATAAGCTGAAATGTAATCTGTTTCACTGGCTAATAGGCGGCTTTCACTGACGGTGCCAAGGCCCAATTTTTTAGTTCGTTGCCACTCACTGTAAGCAACACGATATTGTGCTTGTGCTTCGGCCATTGATTCACTAAATAAGGTAACTAAAGACTGACCCTTAGTCACATGTTCACCTAAAATAGCATGACGACTGATCACTACCGATTCAGTACGTGAAGAGACAATGTAACTGGTATAACCGTTCGCTTTTATTTCTCCTGGTGCATAGATACTTTTAGCAAAAATTGCCGGCTTTAAGTTAGTCACTTTGATATTGGCGAGTGCCATTTTTTCTGGACTAAAACTTATGCCTTCTTCATGTTCTTCTTCAGCTGTTTCTTTACTCGCTGTTTCACTACCATGGTCATGACCGTCATCAGATTTCTCCTCCGCAGCATGGTCGTCTTTGCTTTCATCACTACCATGTTCATGACCACTTTCGTCATGCACTTCTTCACTTTCAGAGTCATGATCATGGTCAGTTTTTAATACGATGGATTGCTCTACTGCTGGCGTTTTTTCTAGAGCGGCATCGTTATATGATAATGCCGTAGTTGACACGACAGCTAAGCCAGTAAATAAACTACTTAGGGTAATGAGTTTTATTTTTTTCACTATTTTATGAGATGTTTTATCAGTTATTTTATTTTTCATTTTTAATTCCAAATTCTGTAACAATTCACGCTCATCAAGCCGCGTAAAGTGATATAATAGGTTTAGTTTAATAGCTTAGTTGCCGCATTTAATTGGCCTACATCGAGTAGCCATTGCACTTCGCTTATTTTGAACTGGGCTTGTAATTCAATGCCCGCGTATAAACCTTCCGCTCTTTGTTGTAATGCCAATAAATAATCCGAGGTATTTAAATCACCTACTTGCCATTGTTTTTGCAATAACTGCGCGCTGTGTTCGCCGCGTCCTTGCATTAACTGTTGCCAACGGCCAAGGTATTTTTTATTAGAGATTAGTGAGGCAGTACTTGCCTGTATCAAATACTTTTGCTTACGCATTACTGAACGAAAATTTGCTTCTGCGGCGATAGCTTGTTGGTTTTGTGCTTTGGCATTAGCTTGGTAATCATTACGAATATTTAACGGCATAGAAAAAGTAACTCCGACAACATTATCGACATCATTTTTTCCGGCACTAATTCCAATGGTAGGATCGGCTTTGGTTTCAAGCATGGCATATTGAGCTTTACTTTTTTGCATTTGCCACAGTGCTTGAGAGGCTAATACTTGCGGGTGCTGCGTTAACCACTGCTCAGCTACTTGAAAGTTTGTAACGCCTAAGCCCTGCTCTGGATATGCTTGTGTATCAGGACGCCAATCAGGCAACAACTCATTAACCTTGGCTTGAGCTTGTGTTAACTGTGCTTGTATTTGGGCCGTTTTATTAAGCATTTGCGACAAATTCAAGAAAGTTAACTCAGCATCAACCTGACCAAGATCGCCAGCTTTCTGCCTTTTAGTTACAATTTTAAGCAAGGTTTCTAACTGTTGCTCTTGTTCAAAAGCAAGTGACGACTTATCCATGGCAAGTTGCCAATTAATAAGTGCTTTTAAGGCTTGTGCTTTTTTCTGCTCTATCGCATAAGTGAATTGTTTACTGGCCGCCGTTAATATTTTATCGCCGATAGCAGCATTAACAGCCTGCTTATCCCACAAGTCAATCGTTTGGCTAATACCAATATTGTAATTATTTCCGTCACCTTCACGCTCGTAACCTGTCGATAGTTCTGGGTTGTAAAGTGGTAACTTACTGCCCTGTGCTTTGGAAAATTCAGCATTCATGAGTTCACGTGCTGAGACAATATCAGGGTGTTTATTGATTTGCCGATCGAGCCAGTCACTCGATAGCGTTGGCTTAGCAAAAGCGAAGCTACTAACAGATAAACTTGCTGAAAAGCCGATAAATAATGCGATTCCAGCAGATTTTGCTGAGAAAAATTTCATAATAATCTCTTAATTTAATAATAAAATGCCGCAACTAAACCAACTAGGCTACATTAAGCGCTAGTTAAGAATAAATTTGTTACGAATATAGCTTTAAAACTAAATTAAACGATTGGGGGGCGTATAGGTTCTTCAGTGAATATTTTATCTACATGATCAGCATAAAAATATTGATTTGTAATAATAAGTTTAGGGGTCTGTAGTGTAGATTTATTACTGGCAACCCACTGTGTGTGAGTGCCTTGACAGTGACCACAATGATGGCAATCTTTAATATTATGTTCAGTGTCAGATGATTCATCGAAAAGTTCAATATCATCACTATCATGGGAATGTTCTGTTTGAATATGTAGAGAGTCAATCTGATGACTTTCATTTGAATTAGCCACAGAAGCAAACGACTGCAATGCAATCGATAGTACTACTAACAAACTAATCCAAGTATTTTTCATTTTTACTCTAACATCAAAATTTTAAAAAACATGGTAGTCAAGAAACCCACTCAAGTCAATCAAATTAAGTAGTTTATACAGGACAATCCACGGCAAGATCATTATAAATTGAACTTCTAGAACAAGTAGCGATCAGATCAAGGCATTATAATCACCTTGGTCACTTAATATGAGCGCTACTTTTCTGAAACACTTTGATTCAATTACCGATCCTCGCATTGAACGCTGTAAAAAGCATGAACTTATCGATATTCTCCTCTTAGCCATTAGTGCTGTACTCTCCGGCGCAGAAGGATGGGAGGATATTGAAGATTTTGGGCATCTAAAACTTGATTGGTTAAAAAAATATGGCGCTTTCAAAGAGGGTATCCCAAGACACGACACCATTGCCCGTGTCATTTGTCGGTTAAAATCAGATGAAATAGAGCATTCATTTCAATCTTGGATATCATCACTTATTGAAACCACTGGTGCTGATATCATTGCCATTGATGGAAAAACAGCACGTCGTTCATTTACAACCAAAGATAGAAAAAGTGCCTTACATACCGTCAGCGCATGGAGCTGCCAACACCAATTAGGGGTTTTGCGCCCATCCCCTCGAAATTAACCTTAGTCTAAATTTTTAAGCTTTTTTCTAACTCTAATTACCGTACTTCGACTAACTCCAACTGCTTCAGCCGTTTTATTAATACTAAATCCAGCTTCAGTAAACGAGGCAATCCTATCATGAGCCTCTAAATCAGGCTGACGACCGTGATAAAGTCCCTTTTGCTGTGCTTTTACAATACCTTCTTTTTGCTTACGTTCACGTTCTCGATATTCTTTATATGCACTGGCCGCTAATATTTCTAACAGCATATTATTAATAGCACTAAGTATTGATCTCATAAAATCATCACTTGGAAAACTGCCAAATGTTAAATGACTGGTTGGTAGATCTAAACTAACAACACTAATTCCTTTTTCATTTATTGAGGCTACAAGAGTTTTCCAATCATCAGGGCTTAGCCTTGTTAAACGATCGATTGATTCAACTAACAAAACATCACCGGACTCTGATTCATCCAATAAACGAATTAGCTCTGGTCTATCTAAAGAATTACCAGATTTATTTTCTATATAAAAAGAAGCAATTCGTTTGCTGAAGCCAGAAACGAATTTTTTTAATGAGCTTTTTGCTCTATTTGCATCTTGCTCAGAAGTTGATGCTCGTAAATATGCTCTTATGAACATTTTTGCCTAATTAGGTCTATTTAGATGGTGTAATATCATATAGGTTTATTTAAGTGGTGTCATTACGTAATTGCCTGTGATATATTAACAGTATCTTTAGGGTGTACTCATGTAGAACTGCATGTAATAACACTAATTTGGACTTTGATAATGAAAAAGGATAAACCATACATTGTTGTGGTTTAATATTGTTGTAACAACGGTAACTTTACTTATTTAATAGAAGAAAAAACAAAATCAATTAGCGATGTTTAAACTGGTATTCATTGATGGTCACTTTAATTAGATATAAAGTAAGTAAACAAAAAGTCAGTAAGGTAATTGATAACGTGTCTAAACGAACCATAAGTATGTTGGCTAAAGAACTGAGTGTAAATGTCGAAACAATTCGCTTTTATGAACGCAAAGGCTTAATTAAACAACCACCAAAGCCTATGCAGGGCTATAGACATTACCCGAAAGAAACGGTAAATAGAATACATTTTATCAAGCGTTCTCAAGAATTAGGTTTTACGCTAAATGAGATTGAAGGGTTACTTGCGTTAAACGATAGCCCATGTAGTAAAGTACAAGAATTAGCTAATAAAAAACTGATCGCAGTACAAAAAAAGATGGCTGACTTGTTGTTGTTAGAACACGCTTTGGAAGAACATTTAGGACAATGCCAAAATAATGATGACGATAGCCACTGCCCAATAATTGATTCGTTGCAACCGAAGTAAATGATTCACTTAACTACCATTTCCCACTAAAACAGCATATCCAATTTTACTTCTGCGCCTTAATTCAAGTTAGCTTATTCCCCGTATCTGTCGTAGCAGATTATCAAAGATAAATTTTTTATAAATCACCCTTGACTCCGTACTTAGGTACATGCAATACACTTGCATTATCACTTAATGAGGTATCTATATGAATCAAAAAGAATCAAACCTTCCAATGATAGGAGGCATCATAGCAGCATTAGGCGCAGGCGTATGCTGTGTAGGTCCTTTGCTCCTGTTATTACTTGGGGTAAGTGGCTCATGGATTGGTAATTTAACTGCATTTGAACCCTATAGGCCATTATTTATCGCATTTGTAGTGTTGTTGTTTGGTTACTCAGGTTGGAAAATTTACCGTCCTGTAGAAGAGTGTGAGCCGGGAACGGCCTGTGCAATTCCTAAGAAACAGCAACAACGAAAAGTCATTTTCTGGCTGAGCGCTATAGTTGCGACAATTTTAGTGACCAGTAATTATTGGATACTTTTGTTTGCTTAATATACAGATCAAGAAATTTATAACATTTTAAAATTTGGAGCTAATTATGAAAAAATTATTATTAACCGCACTGCTTTCACTTTCTAGTTTTGGTGCTTTTGCTGAAGTAAAAACAGTTACACTGGAAGTGCCAACGATGAACTGTGCGACATGTCCAATCACAGTTAAAAAGTCATTAGAAAATGTTGATGGCGTTGAAAATGCGAAAGTTACCTACAAGCCTAAGCTAGCTGTTGTTTCTTTTGATGACACTAAAACCAACATCAATGCATTAATTGCAGCGACTACCAACGCTGGCTACCCTTCAAATTTAAAAAGTGAAAATAAGTAATGTTTAGCCCCTTAGAACTAGTTACGCGTATCGGAGATAAAGCAGGCTCTATAGGTGCACTTGTTTCGGCAATGGGATGCGCCATGTGTTTTCCCGCGATAGCTAGTCTTGGTGCGGCAATTGGGATGGGATTTCTTAGTCAGTGGGAAGGGGTATTTATCAATACGTTGTTACCACTGTTTGCAGTATTAGCGCTGGCAATGAATATCTTAGGCTGGTTTAGCCATCGTCAATGGCACCGTAGTTTTATCGGTTCAATTGGCCCCATTTTGGTTTTACTCTCTTTATACCCTTGGTTCCAGTACGGGTGGAGTTCATACGTTACTTATACGGGGCTAGGACTAATGGTTGCTGTATCAATTTGGGACATGGTTTCTCCTGCGAATAAACGCTGTGATGATGAAACTTGTACCGCTTAACTTTTTAAGAGGAATAAAATATGTCAACGAATAGTTGTTGCTCGTCAAATGACATCCAGCCAGAACAATTACATGTAGCCATTATTGGTAGTGGTTCAGGGGCCTTTGCCAGTGCGATTAAAGCAGCAGAAGGCGGAGCAAGAGTTACTATCATTGAAGGAGCCGATGTAATCGGAGGTTGCTGTGTAAATGTCGGCTGTGTTCCTTCAAAAATATTGATCCGTGCTGCGCAATTAGCGCATCAGCAACGTACTAACCCGTTTGATGGTTTAGAAAATATTCAGCCACAACTTAGCCGCTCCTTATTAGCACATCAGCAAAACGCTCGCGTCGAAGAACTACGCGATGCTAAATATCAACGTATTTTAGAGAGTAATCCCGCGCTATCTTTACTTAAAGGTTATGCACGTTTTAAAAATCAAAATACCTTGCTAGTTCACAAGTCTGATGGTAGTGAAGAAGAGCTGGTTGCAGATCGCATTTTAATTGCAACAGGCTCTACACCAAGCATTCCGCCAATTAAGGGTTTAGTTGATACACCTTATTGGACATCAACAGAAGCCTTATTTGCAGAAGAGTTACCGAGTAGTCTAGTTGTCATCGGCTCCTCCGTTGTTGCTCTGGAAATTGCGCAAGCTTATGCCCGTTTAGGTAGCCGTGTGACAATTCTAGCCAGACATACCCTTTTATATGCTGAAGATCCGTTATTAGGTGAAAAACTGGCAGAGTGCTTTGAAAAAGAAGGTATTAGGGTACTTAATAATACGCAAGCAAGTCATGTTTCTTATGATAGCAATGGTTTTTCATTGGAAACTAACGAAGGAACATTAATCGCTGAAAAATTGCTTATCTCTACGGGTCGCCATGCAAATACTGGAAAGCTTGGTTTAGAAAATGTTGGTGTTGAAACAGATAAAAGTGGTGCCATTGTTGTTAATAGTATGATGGAAACATCAACAGCTAACATTTATGCCGCTGGAGATTGCTCCAATATGCCACAATTTGTTTATGTTGCTGCTGCTGCCGGAAGTAGGGCTGGAATTAATATGACAGGTGGAAATGCGCAACTCGACTTATCTACCATGCCTGCTGTTATATTCACCGACCCACAAGTTGCTACGGTAGGTCTAACCGAAGTACAAGCTTCAGCGGTAGGAATAAATACGATAAGTCGTGTACTTGATATGGAAAACGTACCAAGAGCTTTAGCAAATTTTGAAACGGATGGTTTTATCAAGTTGGTAGCTGAAGAATCCACGGGAAAACTGATAGGCGCACAAATTTTAGCCCATGAAGGCGGAGAACTGATTCAAAGTGCGGCTCTTGCTATTCATAATAAAATGACAGTCGAAGAATTGGCAGGTCAACTATTTCCGTATTTGACGATGGTTGAAGGATTGAAGTTATGCGCTCAAACCTTTAGCAAAGACGTTAAAGAGCTATCTTGCTGCGCAGGGTAATCATTTAACGGTAATGTACTTACAGAAATGTTAATGGAGTGCCAATTGATTGAATGTAATCAAGATATCTTAAGGCATTCCATTAACAACACAAATTGGAAGCATGCTAAATCATGATTAAATCTAAGGTTGAAAACATTCCTGTTGGTGAAGTCAGTTTTTTGACAGAGATACCTGACATCAATAAGTTCATTAGTAGTGATGATGATGCGTTGGATTTTCCTTTGAGTATTTCTCAACTGGCACTAGCTGCACAAACATCTGTCCATACGGTAAGAAATTATGTTCTTGAGAACTTAGTACACTGCGAAGAAAAAACTAAGTCAGGCCATTCACTTTACGGCTTATGTGCATTAAAGAGATTAAAGTTCATTCGAGCAGCAAGGGCGGCAGGTCTTCTTGTAGTTGATATCAAGCCATTACTAATGGCAATAGATGCAGGAGAAAGAAAAGTTCCTGAAGACATCCAAAAGCTGCTACTTACTAAAATCGAGCATAGAAAAGTATTTTTAAATCTAGTAACAAACCAAATTGAAGAGTTTTGCAATTAGAACAATTATAGAACAGTTCATGGCTCGACTAAAAACTTGTTAGCTTATCTGTTTTCTATCAATGTTAGCTTGTATATATCAAGCATATAGAATATCAACACCTCCAATTTTTAATGGCACTTTGATGCGCAGTACCTTTTGAATTAGAAATACAAACAGATGGCATTCTTTAACTTATTGATTCTACATCACTAAGTAAACCAGCTAAGTCGATTTCTTTGCGGTCTTTATTAAAGGCATATTCCCCATTTAGATTAATGTGTTGCCAAGCAACAGGTGAAAGCCGAGAAATAACATCAACCACATCTTGCCTACCGTTCCTCTCTTGGATTTGTAAAAATGCCGATAGTAACGCGGAATTATAATAAATAATGCAATTTGAAATGAGTCGAGCACAATCGTTCCATTGTGATACTTGGTAATCATTCCCCCCACGAAATTTATTGCCATTAACTGAAGTAATAGCACGTTTTAACTGATGGTATGCTTCACCTCTGTTCAAGGCTTGCTGGACGTAATGACGCAACGTTGAATTATCAACATACTCCAAAACATAAATAGATTTAATTAAACGGTCGTACTCATGCAATGCTGACAATCTTCGGCTCTTGCCGTTACTCAACTTTCTAATGATTGTGCTTTGAGTGGTGGTTTTACGACTCAATGAACAAACAATATGCTGAATATTGTCCCATTCTTCAGCAATTAGCTTATGATTAATATCTTTCTTTAATTGAATACGGCCTCCGTTCTCTTCAGTCACTTCAAATAGCTCAAAAAACACCTTTTTCATTTTCGCGTATCGAGGGGCGAATGTGTAACCAAAGAAATCTAATATAGCGAAGTTAACATTATTGGTACCATGCGTATCGGTCGATAAGGTATTAGGCTGTATATCTGAAGAGTTGTTATAGAGTAAGTCAAAAGCAAAGTGACCTTCATATTCGTTAGCGCCAATGACTTGCGTACTCACCGGAACATGATTAGAAACCAATGTTAATGCTGAAACACCTTTACCTTTGGAGAAGTACTTAGACGAATACCGAGCCTTAAACGTATTTATGCGACACTCAAATTTTTGACCATCAATGCTTGAAAACAACTGATTATCGTCCACATGGTAATAGGCAAATATTGGCAACGTGGCTATAGCATTAGAAACCTGATCATTAGACGTTTTGAGTGTTTCATATCTGACATAACTATCATCTACACTGCGTAATTTACCCATTGAACGGTCAGAGATATTCGCCATTTTATATAGGCCGTAATTGGTGCCGTTTGCCAATATACAGGCGATCAGATCTTCTTTATTTACTGGTGATTTTTCTTTAGTTGCTGATATGTGTGTAAATGAATTTAAGTAACCTGTCTTTTGATCAACAAACAACATGAGTTCAACGATACCCATGTGTTGAATTTGATTGTAGAGCGGGTTTTCAATTGTTTGTTGCCAACGGCTGTTAGGAATTGACCACTTGAGTTCGGCTTTGCCAGGAATAAACTCAACATACTTATTATCACCACTAAAGATATGCTCGCTTGCTTCCTTCAGCTTAACTTCTAATTGTTGGCTCTTATCTGCGAGTGTTTGGTTAATCGGTGTTGCCAGCTTATCAAGGCCAGTGTTTTCAATGATTGTCTCTTTTTGCTGCCATTCTTTAGGTTGTATAAGATCTGACGTTAAACTACGGTTATTAACGCTTTCTTTCACCGTTAAGCTATTACTGTGAAATAATTGTTCGGCTTTACGATAAAGGAAATACTCAAATCGATTAGCAATTAATTTGGTATTTTCTCCCTCTAAATACTCTCGGTCATGTTTAGGTACCACATCGATGTTAATGGTTTGGATAGCCTTTAATTCACTAAGTTCAGAATGTGCCATAACATACTGCTCATGGAGTTCATCCTTTAAATGAATGAACTCAATATCGATAGACATAAATAATGAGCGGATAAGTTTTTTAATTTTACTGGATTGTTTATCAATAAATTGCCATTCGTACTGACGGCCATCAAAGTCGTTATTATCTAAGTGATCACTTAACAGTTTAATACTGTCAGCAGGGATCAATTCAAAGGCTTTTTTACGTACATCACCAAAGCTTAAATCATCGTCCATATCGGTATCGATGAAGTACTTTAATAAACTACCAGCGGATTTTAATTTGGTTCTTACAATGGTTACATCTTCAACAATACGCTGCTTTGCATAGCCTTTAGCTGATTCGGTTAACTTCCTTACCAAGTAAATAAATGCAGCAACAAGATTGTCGTTAGTCTCTCGGTACCTGAAGAACAAGTAACAAACGAGATATAAAATAGTTTGGCTATCTGCGTGTTTTCTAAGCTTATAAACGGACTTGTGCTTTACCAGTGAAGCATAGTATTCAAGATTTTTAGGTGATAGCTCCAGTTCAGCAATCAGTGACTTAATTTCTGGATAAAGCGAGCGTATAATTTTATGCGTCTTCAGCTCTTGGGTGATTTGGCTCGTTGAAAAGTCCTTAGCCATTTTCTTTAACTTGGCTAAGTCAGTAAAGGTATTATTTGACTCAAGTAATTTAAGTAATGTTTTTCTGGTACCTGAAGACAAACTATCAAGCAGCACCATTTCAATTCGGTTACGCTCATTTGATAATACCGTAGAAATAGTGTCTTGCAGCGTTGTATAACCAGCTAGCGCTATTCTGTTTTGACCAAAATAAGCAATACATTCATCAAAAACATACCTTGGTTCAAGGTTGATTTTTACAACATCGTTAAGCCTTTTTAATAGCGGCTCTTTATCTAACTTGCTTTGGTATGCTGTAAACCCTGTATATTTTAATAACTTATTAATCAGCTTAGTTTTTGTTGTTGGTGATAAATCCTCAAGAGACATATCTTTATCGCTGAAATACTTGGATCTTACATAATCTAAATCATTACTGACTTGAGTAAATGAGAAATTAAATACTATTGGCCGTGACCTAAAGTAACCAAGCAGTAAGATAAAATACACTCTGGTTTCAATACGTCTTAATTCGTTGACGAGCCTTTGAGTTTCACTATCTAACGAAAAATAATCATCACGATCTTTACGGTTAAAATTGGGTAAGGCATAGAGTTCGTTGATTTCTGATTCGCTGAGAATTTGTATACGCTTGGTGTTTGATGAAGAAATAGTGGTAAGCCTTTCTTGTTATTTTTAATCAGCATACCTTAATCAATGAGGTTAATGTTTACCAGTCAACTGCTTAACATTACCATAAAGCCGATTTAAGCGACTAAAGTGGTAAACTTTTCATAAGATAGTTTACCACTGTGTATTATTACTTAAGAATACTAATGCCGATTTCGAGGGGATGGGCTAAATAATACAAACTGTGTTATTCAAGGGGTGAAGTCCAATGGTACGAAAAGTTACTCTAAGCGTGAAAATTCAAGCTAAGGTTAATTTCGAGGGGATGGGCGCAAAACCCCTACATGACTATGCAAGCGATTAGATTAGCACTATTCAAAAAAGCAGCTAGTTATAAAATTAAATGTATGCTTTGTAGAATTAGAGAGAAATACGAACTTTATGGTTAACAGCAGCTCAAAGCTAAGCCACAGAGTATTTAGGTTAACTCATTTTGGGGCAAAGGTGAGTTATATTGATAAATCGTCGATGGACATAAATGAGTTAGAGCCGAAGGACGGCTCTGTGCCATGAGCCGACTATCAGCCGTAACTCGTTTCTGCCCCATTATGAGTTAACGTAATTACTCTAAGGGTGGCTTTGAGCGAACAAGGGACAGTCATAATACTCTAGGTCATGTCTAAAGAAGACGTTCACTTTAACTTGAGATAATTTAGTTAAAGTGAACTTAATCGAACAATTTATTTAATAGACTTAACCGCCTGCAAAAGAACTTTATTAAACTCATCAGGTTTTTCTAACATCGGAAAGTGCCCTGAGTCTTCAATGAAGAATATGCTGTAATTTTTGATATGCTTTTTATTCTCTGCCGAGTTTGTCGGCCATAATCGAGCATTCACTAGTACAACAGGTACTTTTATATTCTTATAGATGCGATATGACTCACCACTTACATATTGACTTAGATAATTACGAAATTGATTAATCGCAATACCTTTTGGTGCTGAAGCCATGTCTTCTCTAACCCAATAGAGTAACTCAGGTTCAGTATTCGGAGGCAATGAGTCTTTTACAAATGCGTTAATTCCATTCTGAAAATCGTCTTCAAAAGGCTTCGTCATTAGGTCTAGATCAACTTGCGATAACTTTAAGGCAACATTTTGTGAAGTATCAACACCAATAATCCCCTTAACTTTATTAGGCATTAACTTAGCTGCTTCAGCTATAATTCCCCCCGCCATTGAGTGACCAATCAATACAGCAGAATCTATACCTTCTTTTTCTATGACAGCTTTAATATCATTTGCGAAAGCTAGCATAGTATATTCATTTCGATTGAAAGACGAGTTACCATGCCCTGCTAAATCAATTGTAATAACCTGATATTCATCAGAAAAATAACGAATTTGATTGTGCCATAGCCTACTATCTAGACTCCAACCATGTATAAACATTAATGTTGTTTTGCCATTACCATTAACGCTATATGCAACTTTTTCAGCATCACTTGATATAGCAATGCCAAATTTAGATGCCGGGTTATTCTCTAAAGCATTTGCGCCATTTAATGACATGCAAATTAGAAATATAATTGTCAGTGTCAAATGTTTCATAATTTATATTAACCACTTAGTTGTCAAAAAAAGCAGAGTGATAAGCTACTTCACCAGTAGGAGTGTTATTGGATAGCGACAGCGCTAAAAAATACTCTGGTGGGGCATCAGCCAAGGTAAGTTTTGGCTGTGACACAAAACCAAATCGGCCGTAATATTCTGGTTCACCGAGTAACACCAGTCCTTCAATATCTTGTGATTTTAGTTGTGACATCCCTTCACGAATAAGTGCACCTCCGATACCTTCACCTTGACGTTCTGGCATTACAGATACAGGGCCTAATCCGCACCAATGAGATTCCTCGCCATTAATCAAAATCGGTGAAAAGGCGATATGACCAATGATTCCAGTTTCATCTTCACACACTAGAGAGAGTGATAATGCGTTTACATCACGTAATTTGTTGACGATTAAGTGTTCTGTTGGCGTAGCCCCAGGTTCATGGTGGGGATGGTTCATAAACGCTCGGTAAATTAATGATTCTATTTCTTTAATGTCTGAGTGATTTTCATGTCTAATTTTCATGTTTTGATCCTTTATTCTTAAGTACAAATATTTGGTAACCATACTGGCCTAAGTATTTCTCGTGTATTTGGAGTTCTTTCCGTAAGTCATCGAATGAATTTGAAGTAAAATCTTCACCTTTGAATTGAGTAATTCTTTGCTGCAATGGTTCTAGGTAGTTACGCCAAGACTGTTCGCTCTGTGTAAAGTGCTCGATAACTTCATAACCTGCTTTCATCATCTCTTTAATTCGTTGTTCAGTGGATGCCATTTTTGGATAGTTTACTTTCCAAAACTCTATGACTTCGGCATCTGGTTTATTGGTCAACCAAACCAAGTCACTAATTACTAAGAAGCCATTACTCTTGATATGTGGTTTCCAAATTTTGAGCGCCTGATTAACTCCCATGATATAAGCACTACCTTCTGACCAGATCACATCAAATTGTCCCAGGGTAAAAGGCATCGTCTCCATACTGGCACAAATCGTAGTCACTCGATGTTCAAGAGATTGGTCTTTCACTTTCTCTTGAACGCAACTCAAGTTGTATTCATCATTATCTAGAGCAGTTAAATTAAAAGTCGAATGTCTTGCCAGAAAGGATATTGTTATCCCTTTGCCACAACCCACTTCTAACACATTGCCAGACCTAATAGGTAAAGAGCTTAGTGCCTTATGAGTATCGCCTTCATCTCCTGGGCCTAATCTCTCCAACCCTTGAAAAATAGTTTCAAAATCTGCCATGTATTGCTCATGCTCATTCATGTCCTTTGACAGCCATTTAAGTCTTTGAGCTTGCTTTTCACTAAACCCCTGCTTTATCAGAAAATCATGGTGTGCAAGTGGTGCTTCTTTCTCCATTGACTGGTGCCATTCTTTCATAGAGTTCATGCCAAGCATTGAGGAAAGAAGCTCTCTTGCTTTTTGTTTTTGGGCTATTTGTGCATCCAATACACTCAGTCTATGAAGTAATAGCTCTTTGTCTATTTGAGCTTGCAAACATGCAAGGCACTCTTTTAGGGTTAGCCCACCTGCTTGAAGTCGTTGCAATAGCATTACACGTTGGACATCTTTGTCAGAATAGCAGCGATACCCATTGTTTTGTCGTTTGGCTGAAATCAAACCAAGCTTCTCGTAATAGAGTAAAGTGGAGCGGCTCAATCCAACTTTTTGTGCCAATTTAGAAATACGATACATGGGTTTTCCTCTCATTTATTAGCAATAATATAAACTGTGAAGTTTTAGACAGGTCAATATTTATTTTGGCAGAAACTTGAAAATAATCTTGGTAGTCAGAATGGTTTCGAATAGCGGGCAGAATCACCTTACCAGCTTAATCTCGTATGAAATCGGCATTTATACGCACACAGCTAGTTTGGAGTTCTTGTTGCGCAACGGAAGGAATTGTCCAAATACGATTTAGGTGGACGTCTGTTATTGCAATTGGATTCAAGATATTAAGGTGTTGTTGAACGGCCGAGTTTGGCACAGAGCCGTCCTTCGGCTCTAGCTCATTTTTGTCCAAAAACGAGCTTAACCGACCGTCTGCTTCTCGCTCATAGGGGCCTGCCAGATGAAACCTAAGCCTAACCATTAAAACTCTATTGTGATATATAAATCACTCTAAATTACCCTATTACAAAAGCCTCAATAACCCGCTCTCTAAACCCACCAAAGGTATGTAAATAACTTGATTCTTTAGGTTCAGTCTTCAGCTGACTAGGTTCTTTTTCTTCCCATGAAAAAAATAAATCATCAATTTGAGCAACCGGCTGACTACCGGACCGCGTGGAGTATGTCTTTTTATGGTTCTCTGTTCCAAGATACTCATTAGCTATGGCATTATTTCTTATCAATACGCAAGTGTCGGGTAGCTCTTGGTCAATTCTATTTGCAAAGGTGCTTAGTGTTTCTTCGGCGAGGGTGAATAGCCAAGCTTCTTGGTTGGAGGAATTATTTACTCTTAATATACGGCCAAGCACCTGCCTAAAATAAAGCTCAGTTTTAACTCTGCTTAAATGGCAACACACTTGCAGCCTAGGTATGTCAGTACCTTCCGACACCATTCCAACGCTTACAATCCATTGCGTGTTGCTAAAGCGAAAATGGTTAATTCTATCGCCAGCATCACTTTCTTTGTAAGTAACTATGGTTGCTGATTGATGAAAAAGGTCGGTGAGTACAGTCACTATCTGCTCTGCATGCTCAACAGAAGAGGCCACAATTAACCCTGCGGCATTGCTATTCTGCTGGCTAATAGTGGCGAGCTTACTTACTCCTTGAGCAATAATATAATTGATTACAGCTTCGTGCTTAATCAAATCCTGGTAGGAAATCGATGGATCTTTTAGCAAAGACTTTAATGAGTTATAGGTTTTGGTTTCCTGTTTCGTGGTTGTTACCGAAATTTCTTCATTATCAATTAAAACAATTTTAGGGTTACGGCATACGCCATCATTTACCGCCTGTTGCAGCGAGTAAGTGTAATTACATATTATTTTATTATCAGGGTCGCTATAAGTTGCCAGCGCGATAGGAAGAAGGTCAGAGCGCCAAGGTGTGCCTGTCAACGCTAACGTAAAAGCAGCGTGCTGTTGAATATTTTTAACAATATCTTGCCCCCATACATTGGCATCCTCAATGCTCGAACCAGCACAATGGTGTATTTCATCAAACACCACCAACACGCGGTTGTTCCTTAATAACTTCCAGTAATCGTCATTAAAAAAGCGCATGTTTTGATAAGTATACGAGCAACCAACTGAGCCAATAACACCGTCAAAATTACAATTTAACCGTTTAGCAAACGTCTTTCTAATACCATTGGCCACCTCACTAGAGGGTGAAAAGCAAATCACAAAGTCTATTTGCTTAGTTTCAAATAAATACGCTGCAACTTCTGCCGCCAATACAGTTTTACCGGCCCCTGGTGTAGCTAAACAAAAAAAGTGCTTATAGCTTAGGGAGTAGTGCTTTTTAACTGCCGATAAGCAGGCTGTTTGCCAAGCCCTTAACATGGCTGTTTTTCTGTTATTTTATTACCCAGTAAAGTCTGCAAAGCATTTATTTTGCCAAGTAATTTAATCGATCTTTCCTTAGCCTGAGTGTGATGCAGTTGCAATTGTTCATGTAGTTTAGGGTAACGCGCAGTAAGGCGTTTGTACTCTTTAGCTTCTTCAAGCACGGTGTTTAAATCAATTTCATATGTTAGTAAGTCTTTTTTAAGCTCTTCTTGGTACTCAGTAATTTCAAGATTTTCAGCTGTGGCGTTAGTAGAGTTATTGTTAGGAATATAAATTTTTTTTGCTCTACTTTCTCTAGAATTAGGCACAATTTCTAAATTTAAAAATAACTCCGTTTTTGAGTAAATAACTTCTTTAACTCCATTGTTTAATTTATTGGTTCGCTTTAATAGTCCTTTTTCAACATTACGAGTTAATTGACGGTATATAAACTTTCGGGTTTCTACCGCATCGGTAAATGCTGATTGTTCATGTAATAAAGCGTCTTTCGCTTGCGTTACAGTGAAGTTATCCATCTGTTTGATTACCAAAAGAAAATGTAAAAATACATTCATATTCGCTTTCTTACTCATTGCTAAACTTTACCACTCACCATAAACTTAGGATTCCTAAGTATACATGCTCATGTAAAAACTAGACAATCATTTAAATGTAAGAGTTACCAAGATGAAGCAACGGTGCAGGTTAAATCCTTTTTTACAGAGCGTCTTAAAGAGGCTCGAAAGCGAATGAAAATAAGCCAAAAAGAGTTAGGTATTAAAATAGGGATGGACCCAAGTTCAGCCAGTGGCAGAATGAACCATTACGAAACAGGTCGCCATATGCCCGACTTAGCTACTTTAAAAAAGCTAGCGACCGAGTTAAGTGTTCCCGTAAATTACTTTTTTTGTGAGTCAGAAGAAAGTGCAACACTGGCGTGTTTAATTGAAAAGTTAGATGAAGAAGGTAAGCGAAAGCTAATTCAACTACTAGAATCAGAATAGTAAATCTTGTAATTCGAGAAAAGTTTTTAGTTTATTTATCATATAAATAAGGATGTTTATGAGAATTATCCCATTAATATTAGCTACTTTATTTCTATTGGGCTGTGATGAAAAGCCCGAAACTTATGATGAATGTATTCTTGAGAATATGAAAGGCGTTAAAAGTGATGTTGGCGCTAAGTTAATCCATAGATCTTGTTACGAAAAAAATAAAAAGCAAACCACGCCTAAAGAAATTAAGCAACTTGGAGTTAAAGAACGGCTAAATTTAACCGGTCGTGCAAGTTTAGGTTATTCAAATTATTATTCAGGCAATATTTACAATGGTAATGAATCAATTACAGTTACAGAATTAAAAATTAAAATTACAACTACGAATGGAAAAAGTAAAACCTCAAGATATTATATTGATGAGGTTAACATCCCTCCTTTAACGAGTAAAAGCTTTGGTGTAGATATAATTCTAGGTGGAAGTGGCTCTGAGTATTCATGGGTCATTTCTTCAGCTAAGGGCTATGAAGTAAAACAGCCCTAATTTTAAAGTGAATTATATCGTTTGTAACTATTAGCACAGCGGATTAGTGAGTAAAAACGCAATGAAGACCATACTTTTTCCTCGGAATTTAGGCCGAGATACACTCAAATTTTTTTTTAATGAATTAGAAGACAACCAGAATACACCAGAAATTTTAATCGATTGCACTACCTTGAAGTTTTCGTACCCCAAGTGGGATGCTGATCGCAGGTTCTAAAATTCGAAAATGGATAAAATACAGGAGAGAAAACGGATTAAGCACAAGAATAAAAGGCCATGATAGTTCTGGCGATGCGCATAGCTATCTTCGCCATTTAGGTTTTTTTGATTTTATTGGTATGGATGAGGGAAATGAAGTTGGTGAGGCTCAAGGTTCCATGACTTACCTACCAATAACTAGAATAGAAAAGCCAGTGTTTGATTTACAAACACAAAATATTCAACAGTGGTATGACGAAATCACAGGTAAAGTCAGGCGCTTTGCAAATTTGTTATCAGGGACGAAACTGGAAACAGAAGAAAATAGGCTTTATCGCTATGCACTAAGAGAGATCGTAAGAAATGTATTTGAGCATTCGTTAACAAATGAATGTTATTTATGTGGGCAAAGATGGGTGAATGGGCGTGTTGAAGTCGCTGTAATAGACGAGGGAGTTGGAATATCATCTTCTCTAGGTCGTTCATTTAAATTTGAATCAGAAATAGATGCGTTACTGAATGCCATAAAACCAGGTGTCTCAGGTACGACAGAAATCGTTGAGTCTGAAAATATTTATAAAAACTCGGGGTTTGGACTATATGTATTAGAGCAATTAGTCTCTTCATTCGGTTGGTTTATGCTCGGTAGCGGCAGTGCAAAAATTGTATCGCAAGGTAGAACCATAAATAAGCAACCCCTTAATTTTTCTGGCACCTACATAGGGCTCAGACTAGACAAGGCGCCAAGCCAATTTTTAGGAACATTTAAAGATATTATTAATATGGGAGAGCATGAAGCTGAAGAGTCTGGAATAAAAGTAAAAGCTTCAGGGATATCTAAGTTAATCTAAAGTTATTAAAGTTTAGCTATAGCATTTTAGTGAATGCTTTATAGCTAATATTTTTATAGTTTCCGTAAATAAAAATATAGTTTAGAAAGAGCCATTCTCTTGAGGGAATAATATATACAATTACTCCGATCTTTTAATACCAATTTATTACTAATTAACACTCAAAAAACCACGACCTTTGCGGTATGATAAGCCAATAATTTATATTGATATTCTGCAAAGAGAGACCACATGGACGCTGCATCAAAAAAGCCTGCAACAAAAAAAGCCGCAAAAAAAACACAAGTCGGGTTTGAAGAGTCCCTTTGGGATGCCGCCAATAAACTGCGTGGCAGTGTTGAATCAGCCGAATATAAGCACATTGTTTTAAGCTTAATCTTTCTTAAATTTATTAGTGACAAGTTTGAAGGGCGTAAAAAAGCCATTGCCAGCGAATACGGTGATGAATACATCGACATGGTCGACTTTTACGCGATGGATAACGTGTTTTATCTCCCAGAAGACGCACGCTGGTCGTATATTCAAATCAACGCCAAGCAAGGCGATATTGCTGTTAAAATAGATACCGCACTACACGCGGTTGAAAAAAACAATAAATCACTCGCGGGCGCATTGCCCGATAACTACTTTTCACGCTTAGGGCTTGATGCCAGTAAGCTCTCTGCACTAATCGATACCATTAATAATATCGACACCATTGCCAACCAAAACGAAAAAACAGAAGAAGACTTAGTTGGCCGTGTTTACGAATACTTTTTAGGTAAATTTGCTGCATCTGAAGGTAAAGGTGGGGGCGAGTTCTATACGCCAAAATCGATTGTTACCCTCATTGCCGATATGATTGAACCATTTGAAGGCAAAATTTACGACCCCTGTTGTGGCTCGGGCGGTATGTTTGTGCAATCGCTTAAGTTTATTAATAGCCATAACGGCAACCAAAAAAATGTGTCTATTTATGGGCAAGAGTACACTAACACCACTTATAAACTGGCTAAAATGAACCTTGCCGTGCGCGGTATTTCGGGCAATTTAGGCGATGTAGCAGGCGATACCTTTTTTAAAGACCAACACCCCGACCTAAAAGCCGATTACATAATGGCAAACCCACCGTTTAACCAAAAGCAGTGGCGCGCCGATAACGAACTAGTCGACGATGCCCGTTGGGCAGGTTACCCAACACCGCCAACCGGTAATGCCAACTATGCGTGGATCATGCATATGATCTCAAAACTTAGCGAGCATGGCACCGCAGGTTTTGTACTGGCTAACGGCTCAATGAGTTCAAACACCAGTGGCGAGGGCGATATTCGCCAAAAAATAATCGAAAACGATTTAGTCGATTGTATGATAGCCCTACCAGGGCAGTTGTTTTACACCACGCAAATTCCGGTGTGTTTATGGTTTATAAGTAAAGATAAACGCGGTAATAACGAAAAAGGCATATTAAAACGCCGCGACCGCCAAGGCGAAACCCTATTTATAGACGCCCGCGAAATGGGCTCTATGGTTAACCGTACACTAAAAGAGCTCACCAACGACGACATAGCTAAAATAACCCAAACCTATCACCTTTGGCGCGGCGAAGAGCTTGCCACAGAAAGTGCGAAGCCAGAAAGCGCAGATAAAGAGCAAGAATATGAAGATATCGCCGGTTACTGTAAATCAGCCACCCTTGTCGATATAAAAGCTAACGACTTCGTATTAACCCCAGGGCGCTATGTGGGCGCTGCCGATATTGTAGATGATGGCATCCCGTTCGAGACTAAAATGAGCGAGCTTAGCCAAACGCTTTATAGCCAAATGAGCCAAAGCGATGAGCTTGATAAAGCCATCCGTAAAAATTTGGAGGCACTGGGTTATGGGGAGTAATTGGAAAGAGTTAACCATAGATGAGTTAAAAGCGCCCACTAAAAGTGCGATAGCAATGGGGCCATTTGGTTCGAGAATAAAGGCTGAAAACTTCGTGGACTCTGGAGTGCCTATATTAAAAGGGGGAAACCTGCATAAAGCTTTTATCACAGAAGATAAATTGGATTATTTAACTGTTTCAAAAGCAGAAGAACTTAAAACTTCTCAAGCTATTCGCAGAGACTTGGTTATCACCCACCGAGGAACGATAGGACAAGTTAGTATTATTCCTGATAATTCATTGCATGATAAATATATTGTGTCCCAAAGCCAACTCAAAGTCACTTTGAATCAAGATTTGGTAAATCCTTATTATGTAAACTACTTTTTTAGATCTCGACTAGGTCAACATCGTTTACTGGCAAATTCTTCTCAGGTTGGAGTACCTGCAATTGCTAAAGCATCTACATCGGTCAAAAGTATCTTAGTTCCGTGCCCTGATTTAAAAGAACAAAACAAAATTGTAGAAATTTTAAGCTCTTTCGATAACAAAATTGAACTCAACCGCCAAACCAACCAAACCCTAGAACAAATGGCACAGGCGTTATTTAAAAGTTGGTTTGTTGATTTTGATCCGGTGTTCGACAACCTACTTGCCAGCGTTGATTTTAACTTAGAAAACCTTGAAACTAGTCTGCCTGACGAGTTAAAACAAAAAGCACAGCGCCGCTTAGCGGCACTGAATAGCTTACATAATGCGGCAGAATGCAAAGCATCACTCAGTGCGCTCGCTCACGAGTTACAAGCACTCTCACAAACAAAAGAAGCAACACAAGCAGCAGAGAAAGGCACTGAAACACCCGTTAAAGCAAACTTTAACACCAACCCTAATATATTGACCCAACACGCCAACACCCACGCCCACTTCCCCAATGAGTTCGAGTACAACGAACAACTAGGCTGGATTCCTAGGGGTTGGAAGCAAAAATATCTAAGTGACTTACTAGAGGTTAAATATGGTAAAGATCACAAGAAATTAGATGATGGAAAGTATCCTGTTTACGGTTCGGGCGGACTTATGCGTTATGCCGAAAGTTTTTTGTATGAGGGGGAATCTGTACTTATCCCTAGGAAAGGCACTTTGAGTAATATTATGCATATAAATGGCTCATTTTGGACTGTTGATACTATGTTTTACACGATCCCTAAAGTACTAAAAGTTGCAAAGTTTATGTTTTATCACATGAAAGCTTTAGACTTTGCAGCGATGAATGTAGGGTCAGCTGTACCAAGCATGACAACTAAAGTACTTAATAGCTTAGAGTTGCTTTTTCCTTCAGTAGAAGTTCTTTGTAAGTTTGATAGAGTAATCGAGGATTATTTTAAAAAGATAGATTTTAACAAAGTAAATATCAATCAACTTGAAAGTTTAAGAGACACTCTGCTACCCAAACTCATTTCAGGCGAATTACAAATACCTGACTCGGCAAATGTTAGTGACAACAATATATAACACATAAAAGTAAAGAGCTTACTTTTGTATGCTCAAAACTAAGTACAACTAAGTAACTACAATTTAAATAATTAGAATCAATAAGAAGTAAATATGGATATAAAATATTGGCAGGGCGGCCTTGAACGCCATGAAATTGATGCAATTGAAAAAATAAAAAATGTATTAACTGGACCAAAAAAACAAAGTAACAAGGGTAAAAATAATAAACAAGGCCAAGGTTTTGAAGCGCTAAAAACATTAAAAACCTCTTTCAATGAAGGTTGGAAGGGGTATGCAGGTTTTAGGTTTATTAATAAAAATCAGCAAGGCGAAATAGATTTACTGATTGTAACTCACTGCAATATTTTAATTGTTGAATTAAAGCATTGGAATGGACAACCTATTACCTCTAATAACGGTAAATGGTTTTTTGGTAATGATGACAGAGGCAAGTCGCCTGTTGAAATAACCCGTAATAAAAAGTTTTTGTTAGATAATTTACTCAAGCCTTTTAGAGGCAAATTTAGCAATGGTCAGCATATACCGCGTGTATACCCTTTAGTAGTTATGACCGGTACAAGTGACTTTTCTAAGTTACAAAAAAATGATTTAGCCGAGACGATGAGCTTAAATGATTTTTGTAAGTTATGTACTAATGAGCATGTTTTTAATGATCGTTTTAGGCCTCATCCAGATTCTGCCGTTTTACTTAACGATATTTCTTTATTAGAAAAACAGTTACTCAGTGCTAGTAAAGTAGAATCGAAGCCATTAACGGTTGATGGCTGGGTTGGGCAAGACGAAATATTTAAACACCCTAATAATATTTATACAGAGTTTTATGCGCAGAGTGAGTCGGATAAAAACGATCATGCCATTATTCGTCGTTGGGAGTTTGATAAGCTTACCAATACAGAGGCTAAAACGCCGGATGGCCGCTTTAAAATAGTATCGCGTGAACGCGAAGTATTAACCAAAATAAAACGTGAAAACCGTGACTTATACGATCATTGCGTATCGTCACTTACTATCCCATCTAAAGATAAAATAACTTCACAATACAACGAGGTAGTTGAGCTACCCGAAGGGCAAGAGCGTCTTAACGATTTTATTACTACCTACGGGGAAAACTTATCAATTGATGAGCGAATAAACCTAGTGAGAGTGTTAATTGCCCGCTTTGCTGATTTACACCAATTACATTTAGCCCACCGAGATATTGGCAGCCATAGTGTGTGGTTGAGCACAGGGCAGCGTGTGGCGCTTTCTAATTTTATTTCGGCTTTTGAGCGTAAAAAAGAAACGGTTGGTGAAATACGTGATGAGCTTTCGGTTTATGAGCAGAAAGAAAGCTTTAGAAGCCCTTATAGCCATGACGTTTCTCGTTTAGCCATTATTGCTTGGGCAATTATTAAGGCAGAGCGTTTAACGCCTAAATTTGAGGAAAGTATATCTCAACAGCTTAGTGATTGTGATGAGTGGTTTGGCTCTGTATTGCTTAATGCGTTTTCTGATAAAAGCTATGCTAATGCAGGTGAGTTATTTGATGCGTTAATTGATAGTGCGCCAAGCCAAGAAGAAGCATTTACGTTTTCGAGTAATCAACTTGAACGTTTTGTACAACATAGCAAAATAAGCAGATTACACCCTGAACTTGAGTTTATTAAAGAAACCGATAGTAAAGAAGTTTACAAAGCCGAGAGTGGTTTAGTTAAGGTTTGGAACAATATTAATCCAACCGATATAAGCCCTGGGCTTGGCCAGCGAACGCTATTTTTTTTAGAGCGAGCTGAAAAACTACAAAACTTGAATTTGAGTTTTGTGCCAAAAATAGTTGATATTGGTATAACCGCACGAGATAGCGCTTTATATTTGGTTGCACAATGGATTGAAGGAAGCACCCTTGATACAAGCTTGAGGTTTAGGGGGGCGGATATTGTTGCCAAAACTCTTATATCAAATGTGAGGCATATGCATTCACTTGGTTTTGCTCACGGTGATTTAAAACCAGAGAATATTATAGTTAATGGCGGCGATGTTTTTATTATTGATGTACTCGATTTTCATCATGATGCTAACGAGGTATACAACTCAGAATATAGCCCTATAAATAGCGAAAACTGCACGGCATTTGAGCGAGATAATTTTGCCGTTATGAAAATATGCGCAGAGTTATTGAGAATTGACTGGGGTGAAGAAAGTTCACGCCATCCTGCAGTAAGCACTGCAATAATTAAAGAGCTGCAAGATGTTGATTATGGTTTTAAGGAGCTTACGCGCTTTGAGGACGCTTTTTTAAATCCAGAACAAAGTTTAGAAGTTAAAGCTGAAACCATAAATATTGAGATTGGTGGCGCGCGTACTGATTTTGAAGATATTACTATTTATCCGGATAACGGTAAGTTGTATGTATCAATTGAACAAAGCAATAAAAACCCAGCAGACTTAGTTTTAAGTTTTTGCGGTTTAGGTGGAATACAAAAGTTATTTTTTAATAGAACACAGTTTGAATTTGAACACGGTATGCCGCCAATTAAAAGAGAAAGTATTTCAAGGCGAGATGTTACTAGTGCAGACTTTGAGGTGCCTTTTGCAATTAAAGTTACACAAGGTAGGGCAAGTAATTTAGATACTTTAAATCGTAGAATTAAGCAGCTATATAGCTTCGAAAATGCAATCAAGCAGTTTGAGTTAAAACGAAAAGAAGCCAACTTACCTGCTGATTCTACGAGCGATAATCGCGTTGAATCATTAGTTTGCTCGGAGCTTAAAAGTGATGAAAGTGCAGTTGAGCCAATTTCTACACGTGAGTTATGGAAAGCTATTATACAAACAGAGTCGGAGTCTCATCCTTATGTTGAGCTTGCCAGTGAGCCAATGGCTTACAAAGACAATAAAGACTTTATTATTTTGCCGTATGAAGCAGACAAAGATCCGCTAGATGCTTTTACTGCAAAAGACGATGTTGAAGCTTATATCGTTGATGGGGATGATGAGTTTATTATTGGCCAAGTGAATCTATCAAAATCAGGGCTTAATAAAGCGACACTTTCAAATAGTTCATTTCATGCTAAAAGACTAAAAGAAGAGGATGTGATATTTTTTAGGAGTAAGGCCGATAAGTCTTCTTTTGTTAAGCGTAAAAATGCGCTTACCCGCATAATTGAAAACGACTCAGTTATTGAAAATTTAGCCGACTATTTTGAGCCTGATTGCCAGCACGATCCGATTGATTACGAACATAATGTTACAAGCGAGGACTTTGCTCGCTACGACAGAAGCGATGATAATGGCAACACAATAAAGTTAAACGATAAGCAACGAATCGCGTTTCAAAAGTTATTACGCTATGGTCCGCTTTCAATGCTGCAAGGGCCACCTGGCACAGGTAAAACAGAGTTTATTGCTGCTTTTGTACATTACTTGGTAGAAAAGCTAGGGACGCAGCGTATTTTATTAGTTAGCCAATCACACGAGGCGGTAAATACTGCGGCAGAACGTATTCGAAAACACTGTAGCAGATTGGATACTCCGTTAGATGTGGTGAGGTTTAGTAGCCGTGAGGCGGCTGTTTCTAGCTCGCTACGAGATGTGTTTTCACCCAATATGGTTAATAAAAAAGCGGAGCAATTTTCTTCTCATTTAAAAAACCGTGTAATGTCTTTAGCTAAATCATTAAAAGCACCTAAAGAATATTTAGAGGCGTTTGTAGAACTAGATAAAAGAGTTCTGTCGATTATTGATGAACAACTCAGTGCATTAAAAGAACTAGAGAACAAAGAGTTAGAGCCGAAAGATAAAAAAGAGCTTAAAAAGCAAATCAACGAACGTAAAACTTTAATTAATAGTCGATTACCTAGAGATATCAGAACGAATAAAGATTGGCACGACGATTTAAGTACAGTGGGCGATACCTTAGTTAAGAACTTGAACTATGAGCATGCAGTACAGGCTAATGTTGCTCATAGCGTTAAGCGTTTAACAGCATTATCGAAAGATATGCTAAAAGTAATGAATTCTGGTAATGCAAACTTAGATGAATTTTTTGCTCGGTCTCGCCAACTCGTAGCTGGTACATGTGTGGGTATAGGTAATTGGCATATAGATATTGCAAGTAACCAGTATGATTGGGTTATTATTGATGAGGCTGCACGCTCAATAGCGAGTGAATTGGCAATTGCCATGCAAGCCGGTAAAAGGGTTTTATTGGTTGGTGATCATCAACAACTACCCCCTTTGTATTCAGAGCCGCATAAGCAAGCACTGGCTAGAAAGTTAGGGATTAAATCGGGCAGTGATGTTGATGAGTTAATTGAAAGTGACTTTGCTCGAGCTTTTAATTCTTATTACGGTGAGCAGATAGGCGCTAAATTACTAGTGCAATATCGAATGGCTCCCGCCATTGGAACTTTGGTATCGCAATGTTTTTATAGAGGCGAGCTTGAGAATGGTGAACGAAAAATTCCAGATATTTACGCAGATGTTCCTCCCCGATTAGATGCTGCTACAACGTGGTTAGATACTTCTTCATTAGGAAAAAAAGCACATCACCAAAAAGGCTCTGGTACAAGTATTTTTAATGATGCCGAAGCTCAAGCTATTGTGGATTTATTACAGCAAGTTGATGAAAACCAGGAGTTTGTTAACAATCTTAGTAAACAAGTAAAAGAAGGTGAAGCAGCTATTGGTGTTATTTGTATGTATGGCGAGCAGAAAAAGCGTATACGACAAAAAATTAAGAAGGCAGGAGTTTCAGAGTCACTTATGTCGCTGTTGAAAATTGATACTGTTGATAGTTATCAAGGTAAAGAAAATCGGATAATTATCTTATCAGTGTCACGTTCTGAACAAAGACAAAGCTCAGGCTTTTTAAGATTACCAAACAGGATAAACGTTGCATTATCGCGAGCGATGGACAGACTTGTTATTGTAGGTGATAAGAGAATGTGGCAAGGAAAAAATAGCGACTTACCGTTTGGTCGTGTAATTAAATTTATGGAAGAAAATAACGCCCTAGGTGATTATGCTTTCGTTGATGTAACCCCTCAAAAGCATAAAAAGGCGGTGTAATTGTTATGGAAAATAATTATATAGAATTTAACGAAGTTGATTATATTGTTCCTGCTGAAACATATCGTATTGAATACTCTTACTTGAGTAAGCAAGGGTTTCCGTTTACAAAAGATTTTTTACTTCGTGCTTTGCATATATCTCCATTGTCTAAATTTGAGTTAGCATCGTTTTTTGGATTCAATCCACGTGAGCTTGATGTAGCTTTAGAGGAGCCCATTAATAAAAATGAAGTGACTTACTTAGAGGATGGTAGATTATCTCTGACTGTATTAAGTAAGGGGTATTTTTCTTCTTTAGACGATAAACCTATGGTTGAAAAGCCTCAATCTCGTCCATCGATGATTTCTTTTGAACTACTAGGATTTAATAAAGTAAATAAGCAACATGGGGGATGGAACACCGGGCTTAGGTTAGCGGCTAATAATGAGATTAAAAGCATGAGCGAACAGCATGCAAAAAGCATGTTTAGTAAACATTTTCACCGTTTAGTTGAGTCGGGTGACTTAGGCAAAATTAGGACTGAGGGCAACTCGTTACCAAGCCTTTACTCCGTAGATAAAGTAACAAGAAAAAGAAGTGTTGCCCATAGAATAAAACGAAAGTTTGAAATAGATTTTGATAATAAAGTTAAGCCATTTTATGTTAATAAGATATATGAGAATGATGAGGCAATTAGTCAAGCTATAGCTCAGGATACGGATAACCTTAGGTTGGGTGACAACCTGCAGAGCATTAAACGTGCTTGGGATGCGTTTAAGGATATGTCAGTAGAGCGTTTTGTTAAAAGTGGTGAAATTGATTTTCGTTCAATAATTGCGGAGATGGCTGATACTTCAGGGAGTAAGCCATATGAATTATTAATAGGTTCATTTTATAGTAGTCAGCCGTGGAGAAAGATTGAGGAGCACCTAAAGAGACTTAAGCCTTCAAAAAAGCAAGGTGGACTAAAAAAATTAAAATGGATTGGGGCGAATACGCGTTATTGGGGAATGAGTGAAAGCTTTACTAAAGCCAAAGACAGTTTGATGTCGCATCAAAAGAATAAGAACGAAAATTGTTATGATTTTATGATGTACCTACCATGTGATGACAGGCCTAATGCTGTAGTCAATGGAAGTAAAGCGTGGAAGCATAAGCTTGGTCAATTACCGACTAGCTCAGGTGTTTTAAACGGTTTATTTGATGGCAATGTTGAAGTTATGTTACTGGATAATGAGTTTGCAGCGGTTTGCTATCACCTTTTAATTCCAGACTTAAGCCCAGTACATATTCCTTTAGGTTTTTTTACTAGAAATAAGCAATTAATTAAGCAGGTATCTAGTGTTGTAGATGATTACTTAGAAGGCTCAGCAGCATATGATAAGCCTAATTTATTAGGGTTGTTAAACTCAGGTAGCTAGCTCAAAGGATTGAATTATGAAATTTACTGAAGCCAAATTAGAACAAGCGGTGGTTGAGCTATTAGGCGAGCAAGGTTACCCGCATTTACTAGGTGGTGAGCTTACCCGTAATAATAGCGACGTATTAATTAAAGAAGATCTCCGTGCTTTTTTAACCAAGCGCTACGCTGAAAATAAAATTACCACCGGCGAAGTCGATTCAATTATTGCAAAGCTTGAAAAGCTGCCTGCCAGCGATTTATACGAGAGCAATAAAACCTTTTGTAAGTGGCTAAGTGATGGCTTTTTATTGAGTCGCGAGCGTGGCAGAGTAGCAGGCAACGCAGCGCAAAAAGATTTGTATGTTCAGCTGCTAGATTACGACAACGTTGAACAAGGCATTAAAAGTAGCCTAATAGCAGGGAATGCTATGGCTGCTTTGGATAATGTGAATGAAGCCAGCGTGACTTACTTGCAAGACGACAATATTTATCGCTTTGTTACCCAGCTAGAAATAGAAAGCCCTACAAGCTACGACAATATTGAACTGCGTATTCCCGATGGCATTTTATATGTAAATGGCTTGCCATTGGTGGTGTTTGAATTTAAAAGCGCAATACGCGAACAAGCCCCAATATTTGAAGCGTATGAGCAGTTAACTATTCGTTACAGGCGAGCTATTCCGCAGTTATTTGTGTTTAATACCTTGTGCGTTATAAGCGATGGCGTAAACAATAAAATGGGTAACTTATTTGCGCCATATCAGTTTTTTTACTCGTGGGGTAAGGTAACGGGGCAAGAGCTAACCGCGCAAGAGGGTATTAACTCGTTACATACCTTATTGCAGGGCTTGTTTGACAAAGCGCGTTTGCGCGATGTCATGCGCAACTTTGTATTCTTCCCCGATTCAGGCAAAAAAGAGATAAAAATTGTACCCCGTTACCCGCAATATTATGCGGCTAATAAGTTGTTCGAAAATATCAAACGGCATTTAAAGCCACAAGGCGATGGTAAAGGCGGTACGTACTTTGGCGCAACGGGGTGCGGTAAAAGTTACACCATGCAATTTTTAACACGCTTATTGATGAAAAGCGTTGAACTTAAAAGCCCTACCATTATTTTAATTACCGACCGAACCGATTTAGACGATCAGCTTTCGCAGCAATTTGGTAATGCTAAAACCTACATTGGCGATGATACGGTAAAAACAGTTACCAGCCGTACTCACTTACGTGAGTTACTAGAAGGCCGTAACAGTGGCGGTGTGTTTTTAACGACTATTCATAAGTTTACCGAAGACACTCAGTTGTTAACTGATCGCACTAATGTTATTTGTATTTCTGATGAGGCGCATCGTAGCCAAGTTAATCTTGATCAAAAAATTACTATTACCGAGAAGGGTGTAAAAAAGACCTTTGGTTTTGCAAAGTACCTGCACGACTCACTGCCCAATGCCACTTACGTTGGTTTTACAGGCACCCCAGTAGACGCGACTTTAGATGTATTTGGTGAAGTGGTTGACTCGTACACCATGACTGAGTCGGTTAAAGATGAAATAACCGTACGCATTGTGTACGAAGGCCGCGCTGCCAAGGTGTGTTTAAACAACAGCAAGCTGGCAGAAATTGAAGCCTATTACAAAGAATGCGCCGATGCAGGCAGTAACGAGCTGCAAATAGAGGACAGTAAAAAAGCCACCGCTAACATGAATAGTATTCTAGGCGATCCTGACCGCATTAAAGTGTTAGCAAGGGACTTTGTTGAACATTATGAGAAACGCACTGAGGAAGGCTCTACGGTTGCAGGAAAGGCTATGTTTGTGTGTAGCTCGCGCGGGATTGCCTATCAGCTGTATCAAGAACTAGAAGAACTGCGCCCACAGTGGTTTGATGTAGTAGATACCGATGACGCGCAAAAACTATCAGATACCGAGCGAAAGCGCGCTATTAGCGAAGGCCGTATTGCCGCCCCCTCTGAAAAAGTAAAAATGGTGATGACGCGTGGCAAAGACGACGTAGACCGCTTATATAATTTACTAGGCAGTAAAGACGAGCGTAAAGAGCTTGATAAGCAATTTAAAAACAAAAATTCAAACTTTAAAATAGCCATAGTGGTAGACATGTGGTTAACCGGTTTTGATGTGCCATTTTTAGACACCATGTACATTGATAAACCACTGCAAAAGCACAGCTTAATACAAACTATTTCGCGGGTTAACCGACAGTTTGAAGGTAAAGATAAAGGCCTAGTGGTTGACTACATTGGTATTAAATCTGAAATGAATAAAGCGTTAGCGCAGTATTCAAAAACAGACGAAACCAATTTTGAAGATATTACCGCCTCGGTTATAGAAGTAAAAAACCACTTAGCGTTACTTGCAGAGCTATTTCATAAATTTGACAGCAGCGCGTACTTTACCGGCGAAGCCGTTGCACAGCTTAATTGTTTAAACCACGCAGCTGAGTTTGCGCTAATTACCGAAAAGCGCCAAAAGCGCTTTATGGATTTAGTTAAACGTTTAAAAGCCGCTTACGATGTATGTTGCGGTAGTGAAAAAATTAACGAGAGTGAGCGTAACCATATTCACTTTTACCTTGCCATTCGCTCTATTATTTACAAGTTAACCAAAGGTGAAGCGCCCGATACTGCGCAAATGAACGCCAAAGTTCGTGAAATGATAAGCGAAGCCCTGCAAAGCGACGGTGTAGAAGAGGTATTTAAACTCGGCAATGAAGACGGCGGCGAAATCGACATTTTTAATGACGACTACATCGCCAAAATAGAAAAAATAAAACTCCCCAATACCAAAATAAAAATACTGCAACAAATGCTAGCCAAAGCCATAGGCGAGCTTAAAAAAGTAAACCAAACCCAAGGTATCGACTTTACTAAACGCTTTGAATCGCTGGTACAGCGCTACAACGAGCGAAAAGAAGATGACGTACTGGTAAGTAGCGTACTTGATGAATTTTCAGAAAGCATGGTTGATATGATTTACAGCGTACGCAACGAAATGAACGCCGGTGACGAGCTAGGCATTGATATTGAAGAAAAAGGCTTTTACGACGCCCTAAAAATGTTAGCGGTTAAGTACGACTTTGACTACCCCGAAGATAAGCTAATTGAGCTTGCCCAAGCGGTAAAAGTAATTGTAGACGACAAGGTAAAATTTGTTGATTGGAATAACCGCGATGATATTAAATCATCACTTAAAGTAGAGCTAATTTTAGTGTTAGCTAAATTTAAATACCCACCAATTAGTCGCGATGAAGTTTATAAAGAAATATTTGAGCAAGCGCAAAATGTAAAGGCAAATAAAGAGGCTTGAGTTGTTAGCATGCGGTTTGGATGCGCATCGTTATTGATAGTAAATAAGCCGCATTAAATTTTGAGTAGTTGACTTGGTCTTGTCAATAAATGACAGCTTTTTGAGAGTATGAAACTTTTTTGTTGATTGGTATGCATTAAAGTCAAAATACAACTAAACAGGGAGTGTGAAACAGATGAGTATAATTAAAGAGCAACTTTTAATCTTAGGTGCGGTTCCAAAAAAGCAAAAAGTTATTGCTGATCATAAAGCTGAGTTAGCAGAATTGTTATTCGAAAAACTGATTGAGTCAATAATAAATAAAGAGTCAATAGGTAAATTCTACTCCTCCTTAAGAGCCTACCAGTGTCGGTTAACACCCGTTATAAGAAAGAAAATAAGGGTTAAACATCAAAAAGCTATTAATAGTAATTCGTTAGATATTATTGATTTAAAAAACTTTATTAAAAGTATTGATTTAGAGGCAGCCAAAAAACGCTTCATTGAACACAAAAATAAAAAGCTAGCTGGACGTTGTAAACCAAAACTAAAACTAAAAAAAGGAAAGGAAACAAAACCATATAAAACTCCGAAGACGCGAAAGGTTCCTATAGAAGAGAAAAAAGAGCAGTTGAAAGCTATTCCTACAATCGGATTAGGTGTGGAAAGTAGTTTAAAAATTCCTAAAGTAAGAAGTTCAGAAGTTGTTATCGACAAAAATACAATTAATCATTACATAAGAGATAAAAGTATTTTGTACGCAGCTGGTTGGTCGTTAGCAAAGGATAGTGAATTTGACTGAATATAACTTTTATCAAAATTGATGAATTGACTTGTTTTTTTGTTAAAATAGTTTAATTTAATGCTTAGGATTTCTAAGTTTTTAGGTGTTGGATGGCTTTTCTATTTTCTCCCAAGGCTCGGGCATTTTCTGATGAGTCGCTAGAAAGTTACTTGCTACGCGTCGTGTCAGAGAATTTTTTTGACTCGTATGAAGGACTAAGTTTAGCTATTCGCGAAGAGCTTCATGAACTAGATTTTGAGGCGCATGGTGCATTCCCGATAGATTTAAAAAGGCTCAACGTTTACCACGCCAAGCACAATAGCCACTTTAGAATGCGGGCTTTAGGTTTACTCGAAACATTATTAGATTTACCTCGATACGAGCTACAAAAACTGGCTTTGTTAAAGTCAGATATTAAATTTAACTCCTCAGCTGCCTTATACAAAAATGGCGTAGATATTCCCCAGAAATTTATTCGTTACCACCCAGAAGATGCCGTTGATTCGATTCCGGTATGTCCACAATGTCTTGTCGAAGAAGCTTACATAAAACAAAGCTGGCACATAAAGTGGGTAAATGCATGCACTAAACATCAGCGTGCTTTGCTACATAACTGCCCTGAATGCTGCGCTCCAATTAACTACATAGAAAATGAGTCAATCACTCATTGTTCATGCGGTTTTGAGCTGTCTTGCGCTAATACATCGCCTGTAAATGCATTAGATATTGAGCATTTAAATAAATTGCTGGATAAAAGTGAGCGCAATGAAAGCCACCCGCTATTTAATAATACCACGCTTACAGAACGCTTTGCTGCGCTTCTTTGGTATCAGGAGCGATATTCTCAAACAGATAACTTTTGTTTAGACGATGTTGTGGGCTATTTTAATAAGTGGCCTACAGCTTTTTACAAAGAGCTTGATGAATTAAGTAAAAATGCAGAAATGAAGCTAATAGATTTGTTTAATAAGACTGAGTTTAAGTTTATTTTCGGTGATGCTATTTTGTCGTGCCCTAATACTCAAAAGCAGAAGGAGCTTCACTTTATTTATAGGGCTCTATTAGATTATTTAGTTACTTTGGTTGAGAGTAACCCTAAAACTAAAAAACCAAACGCAGCCGATTTATTAGTAAGTGTATTGGAGGCTGCAACTTTGTTAGGCACTTCAATAGAGCAGGTTTATAGATTGTATCAGGATGGTATTTTGCAGACAGCATTTCGTCATAAAATGAACCAGCGAATCAACCCTTACAAGGGCGTATTTTTTTTAAGGCGAGTAATAGAGTACAAAACTAGTTTTGGAAATGATAAAACTAGAATGTATTTGTCGGCATGGTGAGTATATGCATTTAAAAGAACTGTTAGAGATTACAGACATCGCTGAGCGAGATAGGTTGATACGTCGTGCTTTTAACCCTTACACAACAACGATTGATATAACAGGCAGCGAAGCCACTGCTCTGATTATTTTGTTAAACCTGACTTACCGAAAAAACCAAGTTGATGACTTACTGGATAAGCAGTTAGCAAAACAGGCTTTAAAAAGTGAAGATCATATTAATAAATGTATTAAGGAAATAGCGTGGTTTCATACTCATAATTTAAAGTACCCTGATATTAGAGTAAGTAAGCAAAATTTAGCTGTAGAGCCTCTACTACTGCACTCTTATGTTTTGAGTAGTGCTAACTATCCTAAAGCCTATGGCTGGTCACATGACTCAGCTAAGGTGAATGTAGCTAAACTATTTATTAGTTACTTTAAATGGGAAGATGAAGATTGTTGTTTGGCACAAGTATTGGCTACGTACTCGGATAACTGGAAAGCCGCATTTACCTCTCTGGGGTTATCAGTTAAGGCCTATAAAAGTTTATGTGGAACAGTTAAAGGGGAGTTGCACGAAGAAGTTATTCCAGGCTCTGTTGACCGCTACTCTCGCCAAATTAGAATGCCTTATCATGATAGTTATTTGGCTGTTACGCCTGTAATTAGCCATGTGGTCCAGTCAAAAATTCAGCAGGCGGCAATTGAAAAACAAGCTCGATTTACCAAATTAGAGTTTACCCGCCCAGCTTCTGTCAGTATGTTAGCTGCCTCGTTAGGTGGGGTTGTCAATGTGCTCAACTACCCTCCTGATATACGAACTAAATATCATGGTTTAAGTAATTCACGGCAATTTAAATTTAATAATGGGCAAACAGTATTAAATGTTGAGGCACTATTAAAGCCGGAATTAATTAAAGCTTTAGAAGGTATTATATTTAGTAATAATGCGCTGGCTCTTAAACAGCGTAGACAACAAAAAGTTAAGAGTATTAAAGAAGTAAGAAGTACGCTTTTAGAGTGGTTTTCACCTGTATTTGAGTGGCGATTAGATTTTATTGAGAGTGGAGGTGACTTAGAAGAACTTGAGAGTATTTCAGACCAACTAGAGTATAAAATACTATCGCTGCCCGACGACGAACTCCCTTCGCTAACGATTCCTTTATTTAGGTTACTAAATGAAATGCTTGGCAGTGTGAGCATGACACAAAGGTATGCTTTCCACCCTAAATTAATGAGCCCTTTGAAAGCAGCTTTACAATGGCTACTTATTAATCTTACAAATCAAAAAAACGAACTGGTTGAAGAAGATGATGAACATTATCGTTATCTACATTTAAGCGGTATACGCGTGTTTGATGCGCAAGCATTATCAAACCCTTACTGCTCAGGTATTCCATCTTTAACCGCTGTTTGGGGCATGCTTCATAGCTACCAAAGAAAACTTAATGAGGCGCTTGGGACAAATTTACGGTTCACATCTTTTTCATGGTTTATTAAGGATTACGCTGCGGTTGCAGGGAAAAAGCTTCCTGAACTCAGTCTGCAAGGCGCTCAGCAAAATAAGCTTAAGCGCCCAGGAATTATTGATGGCAAATACTGTGACTTGGCATTTGATTTAATAGTACATATTGATGGCTATGATGATGATTTACAAGCAGTAGATAGTGAGCCAGATATTTTGAAAGCGCATTTTCCATCTAACTTTGCAGGTGGTGTTATGCATCAGCCTGAGCTTACTTCAAACGTAAATTGGTGCTGTTTGTATAGTAATGAAAATCAGCTGTTTGAAAAGCTTAGGCGACTCCCTTTATCAGGTTGTTGGGTAATGCCAACTGACCACAAAATAGAGGATTTAGATGAGCTACTCTTATTATTAAATAATGACTCTAAATTGAGCCCATCTATGATGGGATATTTATTACTCACTGAACCCAAAGCTAGAGTAGGAGCGCTTGAAAAACTACATTGTTATGCTGAACCAGCAATAGGAGTGGTGAAATACGAAACTGCCATTAGCATTAGGTTAAAAGGTATTAGCAATTATTTTAAAACATCTTTTTGGATGCTAGATGCGCGAGAAAAGTTTATGCTAATGAAAAAGGTTTGACCGGAAGGTACTCAATGGAACTATGTAATATATTGAAATATGATCGCTCGCTTTATCCTGGTAAAGCTGTGTTTTTTTATAAAACGGCTGACTCTAACTTTGTTCCCCTAGAAGCTGATATTAATAAAATTAGAGGCCCTAAATCTGGTTTTACTGAAGCATTCACCCCGCAGTTTTTACCAAAAAACATTTCACCTCAGGACTTAACACATAATAATATATTAACTCTTGAAGAGTGTTATGTACCTCCAAATGTGGAACATATATTTTGTCGGTTTTCTTTGAGAGTACAGGCTAACTCGTTGGTCCCTTCAGGCTGTAGTGATCCAGATGTTTTTTCTTTATTAAAAGAGTTGGCAGAAACATTTAAAGAGTGTGGTGGTTATAAAGAGTTAGCTACTCGTTATTGCAGAAATATTTTATTAGGTACATGGCTTTGGCGTAATCAAAACACCGGCAACACTCAAATTGAAATTAAAACCAGCAAAGGGAATTGTTACTTAATCGATAACACTCGTAAGCTGGCTTGGGAAAGCAAATGGACTTCTGATGATCAAAAAGTATTAGAAGAACTAAGTAATGAAATTGAGAGCGCATTAACTGATCCCAATGTGTTTTGGAGTGCTGATATAACCGCGAAAATAGAAGCCTCATTTTGCCAAGAGATTTACCCAAGCCAAATTCTTAACGATAAAGTTAAGCAAGGAGAGGCTTCTAAACAGTTTGTAAAAGCTAAATGTGCAGATGGCCGTTACGCTGTAAGTTTTAATTCAGTAAAAATAGGTGCGGCGCTTCAGTCAATAGATGATTGGTGGGATGAGGATGCAAGTAAAAGGTTACGTGTGCATGAGTTTGGTGCAGATAAAGAAATAGGCATTGCCCGACGTCCTCCCAATTCTGAGCAGAACTTTTATTCTATTTTTAAAAATACTGAATGGTATTTGTCAGCCCTTAAAAATTGCATTACTAATAAAAATGAAAATATAGACCCAGCTATTTATTATTTATTTTCTGTATTGATTAAGGGTGGAATGTTCCAGAAAAAAGCGGAAGCTAAAAAGGCGTAGTTATGGCAAGGTATTACTTCACAATCCACTTTTTACCAAAACAAGCTAATTTAGCACTGCTTACTGGCCGTTGTATTTCTATTATGCATGGGTTTATTTTAAAGCATAATATTGAAGGGATGGGAGTTACGTTTCCTGCGTGGTCTGATTCATCAATTGGCAATGTAATTGCTTTTGTTCATAAGGACATGGAGATTTTAAACAGCCTTAAAGAGCAAGCATATTTTGTTGACATGCAAGATTGTGGCTTTTTTAAAATAAGCCAAATTTTAGCCGTTCCTGACAGCTGCAAAGAAGTATGTTTTATACGTAATCAGGCGGTAGCAAAAATATTCACAGGTGAAAGTAGAAGAAGATTAAAGCGCCTGCAAAAAAGAGCTTTAGCAAGAGGTGAAAATTTTAATCCTAAAAAGATCGAAGCTCCAAGAGAGATTGATATATTTCACAGGGTAGCTATGACTAGTAAAAGCTCACAAGAGGATTATATTCTGCATATTCAAAAGCAAAATGCCGACTGCCAAGCAGAGCCAGACTTTAGTAATTATGGGTTTGCCTCAAATGAAAAGTTTAAAGGCACGGTTCCTGATTTATCACCCTTAATAGATAGTAATTAACCTTTATTTATAGCGTTATTATAAGTCATTGATATTAATACTCTCTGAGCAAACATATAAAAATATGGGTAAAATTGAATTTGCTTTTTAATTATATGAATTATATAAATAAGGTTAGCTATTTTTATAGTGACCTGCCGTATAGGCAGCTGAGAATTTTAACTCAAATAGTTTATCGAGGTTATTAAGGTGACCTGCCGTATAGGCAGCTGAGAATGCAGAATGTATTTTTGTATGCCTTTGATGAACGTGACCTGCCGTATAGGCAGCTGAGAATATTTGTGGGGATAAGGACGAGACTTCTATATCGTGACCTGCCGTATAGGTAGCTGATAATGCAAACGAAATATCTGCCGCGCCTGCATTGCGGTAACCTGCCGAGTAGGCAGCCGAAGATAAAAATAATAGTTTCGATGTTTACACTAATGTAAATATCGAAAAGGCAGTAGTTAGAAGTTTAAAAACCAGCCTGAAGCTTAAGGCTGGTTTTTTGTTTTAGTGTATAGATAACCCCACTTCGCTATGTCATTGTATGGTTGTATTTTGTGTCAATGAATGGTTTTAGGTTATTTGTAAGTGGTTGATATTTATAGCCAGTGTTTGTCACGCTTCGCTTGCAGCGACACGTCGCTGTATAATGCTAATAGCTTTTTATTGCCATCAGTTAATGCCATTGGCGGGTAACCGTCTTCAAAAATAAGCTCTGCTTTACTGCCATTTAAACTGTTGCTAGCAATGAGTTGCATTGACCTTTTTGCGTTTTCGAATTGTTTTGGTGAAAGTGCGCGTAAATCGCCTGCTATATGTACGGTTTGTGCTATTACATTACTTTTACCAAACGCAGTTGCTGACGAATTAGCGCTGTCGTAGTCGGCATTTGTGCCACCCACAATAAGCCCTGGGTTAAAAGTTAAATTAGGTTGTGTGGCAAGTTGTTCTCTAAAGCTATTTAAAATACGCGATGCTTCGTAAATAGCGCCATAGCCTACATTATCACTAAATATTTGCGACGAATGCGCCGCTGCAGCACTTACGTTTAGCGTCCAGCCGGTATAACCACGGCGCGCCGCCATGGCGGTTTTAATATTGTTATCGCCATTTTCAAAGCCTAAAGCAACGTCTGCCCACATTGCCGCATCAACAATGGCTTGTTTAGATAAGCTAAGCGGACGACCGCTGCTTTCTTCATCGCCAGTGAGTATTACTTTTATGCTTACATTTTCAAGTAAGTTAAGCGCTTGCAAGCTTTTAAGTGCGGTAATTATTATCGTGTTACCGCCTTTCATATCGGCAACGCCTGGGCCACTGGCTGTATCGGCATCAAGCTGTTTGTAGGTTGTAAAATCATCGTGTTTGGCAAAGACTGTATCTAGATGGCCGATCATCAGTATTTTTATTGCATCGGGGTTTTTACTCTCAAAGGTAGCCAATACATGCCCTGCGCGGTTAAACGCACTGCCATCCAGCCATTCTACTTTAAAACCAATGGCCTTAAGTTGCTCGCTTGTAAGCGCGCCTACTTTTTTTACACCTTCAATATTAAGCGAACCGCTATTAATATTTACGGCTTGCTCTATTTCTTTAAGTGCTTGGGGAATGTTTTTATCGACCTGTTTTACTATTTCACGCTCATTTTTATCAAGCGCAGCATGACTTATAAGCGGTAAGGTACTAGCAAGTGTGAGAATGATTGCATGGCTAAATTTTAAAAATGACATAACAGCATAATAAGTGAGAAATAAGAGTATTTAATATGAAGTAAAATTAATAAGGATTCAATAGAAGTAGATTGTGATTTTTAACTAATTTTATAAGCAATAACGAGTTACAAGTTTAAGGGTGAACGCGTTATTAGTTTAAACACAGGTATTTAAATATAACCACTTAATTAATAATCAACGGGTATAATTAATCAGCTATACGTCTGATATTACTGAACTCCACCATTTTGGGGTTTTGCTACATTTAGAAAAGGTAAGGCGAAGCTAACTAACTGTTTACAGTTGTTTATTTTATAGCTTGGTTAAGTTTTTGTAATATAGGGGTATTTCGATTTGTGAAATGACAAATATCGTAGGCTAATTTTTAGTCGTGCCGTTGTAACCTCCGGCTGCTGTGATACTATAGTGATACATTACTTAAGTTCTAGATAGGATTTTTTATGAAAGTTGAGCTAGTTACGACTCTTAAACGCCAAGCTACTAAAATATTAGCTGATCTTCATACTTCAAAAGAGCCTGTGTTAATTACAGAACATGGTAAACCATCTGCTTATCTAGTTGATGTTGATGATTATGAATTCATGCAACAACGAATAGCAATCCTTGAAGGTGTAGCGCGCGGTGAACAAGCTATTAAAAATGGCCATTTATTCTCTAATCAAGAAGCAAAAGAGAAAATGAGTAAATGGCTGAAATAATATGGACATCTCCAGCTCTCGATGATTTAAATTATGTTGCTGAATATATTGCTTTAAATAATCTGATTGTGGCTAAAAAATTGGTTCAAAAAGTATTTGAGAAAGTATCAAGGTTAGAAAATCATCCAGAATCAGGTAAAAGGCCTGCTGAGCTAAATAACTTAAACTACCGAGAAGTTATTGTTAATCCGTGTCGTATTTTCTATAAAATTGAAAATGATAAGGTTTATATTTTACATGTAATGCGACAAGAGCGAGATTTACGCAGGTTTCTTTTACAGAATTAAATACGGTTAACAAGTAAATCCACTAGTATGAAAATTTGGCTGAATCCATCTTGATTACTAAGAAAATCGCAAATTAAAATAGAGCGACAAGTGCAGTTTAAAAAATATAACAGGGCTTTTAAACGACCAAAATTTTTCTCTTAAACAGCTCTCAGCCCATATTTAGGACAAGCAACCACCAGGTTTAATACCACTTGTATTAAACCTGACAGCCAAAATCTACCAAGCTACATTTAATTAGTCGGCATTAAATAAATTTCGCGTACGCTGTTGCGCTGGTTTGCTTCAATAGCAAAAAGTACTGCGTCAGCGACATCTTGTGGGTCGAGTTTGTCGGGTTTAGCTTCATCAAAAAATGGGGTATTTACCATACCTGGTGCTATGGTTGTACAGCGGCCATTCCACTCACTCATTTCCTCAGCTAAGTTTTGTCCAAAGCCATAAGCAAACCATTTAGTTGCACCGTAAATAGAGCCGCCAATTGGCTTACGGCCAGCAGCAGAGCTGGTTAAAATGAAGTGTCCGGTGGTTTCGCGTAAATATGGCAGTGTTAATTTTGCGCTCCACAATAGGGCTTTAATGTTTATATCGATCATGGTTGACCACTCATCCGGATCACCTTTTTCAGTGCCAGCAGTTGAAACCCCCATGCCTGCGTTAGCAAAGGCTACATCTAATCGGCCAAACTTTTCAATGCCTTTGGTAACTACGTTTTCGAGCGCGGTAAAGTCGGTGGCATCTGCGGCTACAGCCATTGCGTTATCTGATCCTAGCTCGGCAACAAGTTGGTTAAGTTGCTCTTCTCTACGGGCGGTTAATATAACTTTATGACCGTTGTTTACTAAGGTTTTTGCCGTTGCTTCACCAATGCCACTAGAAGCGCCGGTTATGAGTACTATTTTCTCTTTTGCCATGGTTTTTTCCTTATTAACAAATGAATGAAGGCGCAGCTCAATGTGCGCCATGCAGTTATTGCGCTATGTCAAAATTGACTGATAAATCGTCAGCTTGCGTTAGACTAATTTGTTTCAGTTGATAAATATTAAAGTCTGCATCTACTTGCTCTGCATCGTCTATGTGTGCGCTACACGTATAACCAAGTTGGTAGTCGCCTGGTGTTATGAATGCGAGTTCAAATTCGTATTCATTATCGTCCGCATCAAATACAACATTGGCAGTCGCCAGCGGAGCGTTATCAGGCGTTTGGTCATCTATTTCATGCATATCTGTTGGGGTTTGTGCCTGCGCAGAGTAAAGGTAAACAGCATGGCCAAATGATGAATCATCAGCGGCAAGACCAATGTTGTCAGTCTCGCAATTGTTTATAAGTGTTTGGCTTACAGAGCCTTCAATATCTTGTGATTCAGAAAGGTTTTGTAAACGCACACCGCGAGGTTTTAAAAATATTTCGTCATTATTTTGTGGATCAACTAACGATTTTTTTAAATCAAACTCTAATACAAACTCGTTGTCGGTTTGATTGAGTGTAAAGCCATCTAGCTGAATTTCACCCACGCCATCGTTACCTTTTCTTTTTACGATAAGCGGTGCAATGCTGCCGTCTTCATAAACTACGTGAGATGTTAAGCTAAGGTTGTTCGTGTCGCCGTTTATCACTTGTGCGCGGATCCACGAATAATCCCCAGCAGGTACTTCTTGATCGTCAAGTAATTGAAAAATATCGTCGCCCGTATAGTCTAGTAAATTGACCATTTGCGCTAAGGTGGAATCGTTTTTAGAGCGAGTTGCAAAGCTAACTTCTTCACCTGCTTGGGCTTTAATTGTTATTGAATCAAACACTACGTTAACTTGTTTTAAACCAGTGACTGGTGCGTCGGAAATGCCTAAGCTAAAAGTGGTTTTATCACTTGCTTGCGGTGGGGTTGTTTCAGCCTCGTCATTTGATGAGCCACAGCCTGCTAAGGCAAAAATAATAGCGCTACTTAATATTGTTGATTTAAAGTTCATGCTTGTTTCCTTTTATTTGATTTGTTAAGTGTATGTATTTAACCCTTAACCTAAATTGAATTAAAAATATGAAGAGTTAGAACTTTTAACATGCTGTTTTAAATGGTTTTTAATTTTATCGATTTAATTGTTTTTTACTATATACTCGCGCCACTTCTTTTGAAGTCGTTTTTATTAAATTTAACCATAATTTTGCTGAGTTTCAGCCACATTTATCGGAACAAACATGAAAGATAAACTTTTAGCATTTTGGCAAAGCCATTCAGAAACAATCATCACTTTAGGATACAAAGTGATTTTAGCTTTGGTGATTTTAATTGCCAGTGGCGTAATTGCCCGCGCTGTTAAAAGAGCAGTTAATGGCTCTAAATCGCCGCTTAATAAATTAGATAAAACTTTGCTGCCTATTATCTCTCGCCTTTCGAGTTACTTGGTTTATATAATTGGCTCGTTATTTATTTTAGATATTTTTGGGGTCAATACCGCCAGTTTAGTGGCACTAATGGCCGCTGCAGGTTTAGCAATTGGTTTGGCGTTAAAAAGTACGTTAAGTAATATAGCTGCAGGTATTATGTTATTAATACTGAGACCTTTTAAAGTAGGTGACTTTATTGATGCCAGTGGTACATCGGGTACGGTGAGCGAAATAAACTTATTCACTACTATTTTTAAAACCACCGACGGCCTTTATATAGCCTCTCCTAACGGCAAAGTGTGGGGTGGTAATATTAAAAACTTTACCCGTAACGGTAAAAGACGCATGGATATTGTAGTGGGTATTTCGTATGCCGATTCAATAGACGATGGCTTAAATGTACTTAAACAAATAGCCAGCTCAGAAGGGCGTTTACTAGCAGAGCCAGCGCCAAAAGTAATGGTGGTATCTATAGCCGAAAGTTCGGTAAACCTACAATTACGCGCATGGACTGTAAATGGTGATTACTGGCAAACAGTGTGGGATCTTAATAAGCGCGTTAAAGAGTCTATTGAGCAAGCAGGGCTAACAATTCCATTCCCGCAGCGCACTTTGCACTTACCTGAGTCGCTAGCAACAAGCGTTACAATTAATAAAGACACTGCAAAAGTAGATTAATATTAGCAGTATCAGCACACATAAAAATAGCGAGCTAAGGCTCGCTATTTTTTGTTGTATCGTTTGTAATTATTTAACCTGAACTCTGGTTAAGAGATTTACTAACGTATTGAATCATATTTATATTTAATTTTATTTTCTCTAGCCAGAGGTTTTCAGTGAATTCAACGCAGTTAGCGCTGAAAATAGCTGCTTGAGATAAGTTTATTATCCGGAGCTCAGGTTATTTAGCTTAAGTAAGTAATTAACCTTCTAATTGAAAGTCGTACACTGAGCCTAAATTAAGTAGTTGGGTTAGCTCATCAAGTGCTTGGTAACTTTCGCTCAGCAGTGCTGGGTCGGCAAAGTCTTTAGCACCTAATTGATCGCGGTAGTTACGTTGTGCCCAGTTACACAATTGCGTGTATTTAGTGTCGGTTAAAATAACGTCTGGGTTTACTGCAGCGAGTTCTTGCTCGTTCAAAGCAACCCGTAAACGCAAGCAAGCTGGGCCGCCGCCATTTTGCATACTTTGGCGTAAATCAAAAAAGCGTACTTGGTTTATAGGATTATCGGCCATGATCATTTCTTCAATGTAGTCGTTAACCGCGCTATTACGTTGGCACTCTTTTGGCGCTACTAATAACATAGAGCCATCACTTAGGCTTACTAGCTGGCTGTTAAATAAATAACTACTAACTGCATCTTGAATACTTACTTTACTTGTAGGTACTTCAATAATATAAAATTGTTTATTACCAATGTAGGCTTCGCGAATATCTTGCAATGCTTGCTGCTGATTTAAAAATGCTTGCTGATGACACAGCAGTACGTTGGCATTACCTACAGCAATAACGTCGTTATGAAACACCCCTTGGTCAATCACATCTGGGTTTTGCTGCAGTAAAATTTGGCTGGTATCTTTTAAATTATGTAAGCGGCAAATAGCTTCTGAGGCTTCGAGGGTTTGCCTTGCAGGAAATTTAACCGGTTTTGGTAAATGGCTGTTAAATGCACTGGCCCCAAACACAAACATTTCTAGGCCTTGCTCGCCATGGCTGTCGCAAAAACGGGTGTGGTTTGCTGCACCTTCATCACCAAAAAAGCCTTGATCGGGTAAATGGGTATGATGCGCAAAGTGGTTTTGGTTATTAAACATTGCTTTTAACAACCGCGTTGTGGTGGCAGGCTCTAACGAGCGATGAAACTTATTGTTTAAATTTGCAGCGGTAAAGTGCACTTTACCATCGGTTGTATCGGGCGATGGCGACACAGTAGCGGCGTTTGCTGTCCACATTGCTGAGGCTGAATAACATGCGCGTAATAAAATAGGATCGGCGTTAAAAGCTTTATTAATAACTTGCGCGTCGTTACCGCTAAACCCTAGGCGGCGCAGTATATTTAAGTCGGGGCGTGCATGGGGTGCAAATACACCTTGAGTTAAGCCTTTATCGTGCATGGCTTTCATTTTTTCAAGGCCTTGAAGTACCGCCTCTTGGGGATTTGAAAAGCTAGCGGCGTTATTTAACGAAGCAACGTTACCATACGATAACCCCGCATAATTGTGAGTAGGGCCAACTAAACCATCAAAATTAACTTCTAAGGCAGGCATACACATTCCAAATAAATTGTTTAATAGAACTAACAATACAATGCATTGGGTTTACTTGCAAAGCGACACCAACAAGAAAAGCTTAACGGCTGAGAATACGCTCTTTATCAGCGGTAGTACGCGGATTATTTGGCTCGTTTACTTGCCAAAAACTAACATCTAAACGCCATAGTAAATAAAGTGTGTGATATAAATTAAACATAGCTTTTCCTTTGATTTTTTTTAAACACATAAAGTAATAGGAAGAAGTATGCCAACGTTTAATTGAATATTTTATGAATACGAATCAATGAATTAGTGTTTTATATAAAAAAGTTGCTAGCTTTTTGCACTTATATGGTGGGTTTTTTGGGCTGTATGCACTTATTTGATACACGCGCTATTTTAAACGGTTTATGCATTAATCAGATAAATCGTTAACGACTAAGTCGAGTAACTGCATTAGTTGTTTTGCTTGCTCTGTATTTACGTTATTAAATTTACACAGCACTTTGCTAGGTATATCAGCCGCTTTTAGCTTTAGTGATTGCCCCTGTTGAGTGAGTTGCACTAAACGCTTGCGCTTGTCGTGCTCGTCTTTTACTACGGCAAGTAATGACTTGTCGGTCATTTTTTTTAGTATTTGGGTCATTGCACCGCCATCAATCGCGGTGTTATTTATAAGCTCGGCAATGGTTATTTGGTCCTGCTCCCACAATGCCATCATTACTACATACTGCGGGTAAGTTAAATTAAGCTCAGCTAACGGCTCCCGATAAGCGCGAGCAATACTATTAGAGGCCATATATAAACGATGACATAACTGATTTTTTAATTTTAACTGCTCAAATGACATGCTTTAACCTCTTTGCTGAATAAAGTGCATTTTAATTTGCATGCAAAGTATTTGCAATCTATATTTAGTTGCTCTATTATTTTGCACACAAACTAAATAAGTTAATTAATTTTTTAAATTTTGGAGTTCATTATGAATGTATTACAAAACGTTGCCTATACAGCAAAAGCAACTGCAACCGGTGGCCGTGAAGGCACTGCTAAATCTGATGATGGTCGTTTAAATGTAGATTTATCAACTCCTAAAGGCTTAGGCGGCGATGATGGTAAAGGAACTAACCCTGAACAGCTATTTGCAGCAGGTTACGCGGCATGCTTTATTGGTGCGCTTAAATTTGTAGCGGGCAGCGAGAAAATTACTCTGCCAAGTGACACGCACATTAACTCAGAAGTGTCGATTGGCGCTATTGACGGTGGTTTTGGTATTGCAGTTAAGCTAGCGGTGTCGCTGGGTGATATGGATAAAGCGCAAGCACAGGAGCTTGTAGATAAAGCGCACTTAGTATGCCCATATTCAAACGCAACACGCGGCAATATTGAAGTTGAGCTGTCGGTTATTTAATAACGGCACTCGCTAATATTTAAAAAGCACACAATAACCTTGTGTGCTTTTTTGTTTTTGAGGTCATAAAAATAAATATACGAAAAATCGTATATTCACTATTTCATATATTCATTTTTTGTTTTATTGTGTACATATTAACGATACGAGGACGCTATGGAACAATTCAACCCCCTGCAATTTTATAAATGCCTAGCGGACGATACACGGTTAAAGGCCATACTGCTTATTGCTGATCAGCAAGAGTTATGTGTTTGCGAATTAGTTGCGGCACTTAATTTAAGCCAACCTAAAGTGTCACGTCATTTAGCACAGCTTCGCCAATGCGGATTGCTTACAGATCGAAAACAAAACCAATGGGTGTACTACAGTATTAATAAGGCACTACCAGATTGGGCACAAACAGTAATTACGCAAACACGTGTTGCAACAGCAGCATTTTACAAAAGTGATTTAGAGCGCTTAAATGCTATGGGTAATCGCCCTGAGCGCTGTTGCTAAGTAACCTGATCTGTGGGTAATAAACTTATCTCAAGCAGCTATTTTCACTGAAAACCTCTGGCTAGAGAAAATAAAATTAAATATAACTATGACTCAATACGTTAGTAAATCTCTTAACCAGAGTTCAGATTAAGTAATTAATATAACAAAAGGTATTTTATTATGACCATTAAAGTAGGCATTAACGGTTTTGGCCGTATGGGGCGTTTAACGCTGCGCGCAGCGGTTGACTGGCCAAATATAGAGTTTATAAAAGTAAATGATATAGCGGGCGATGCTAAAACCCATGCCCATTTATTGGAGTTTGACTCAGTGCATGGGCGTCTACATCATTCTGTTACTGCTACTAATAATATTATTGAGGTTGGCAAACACAATATAACTGTAAGCAACCATAAAACCATTAACGACAACGATTGGTCTGGTTGCGATGTAGTAATAGAAGCCAGCGGTAAAATGAAAACGACCCAGTTACTAAATGCGTATTTAGCCCAAGGTGTTAAACGCGTGGTGGTGACCGCACCGGTAAAAGAAGAGGGCATTTTAAATATAGTAGTAGGGGTGAACGATCATCTTTATAAGCCAAGTGAGCACAAAATAGTTACTGCGGCCTCCTGTACCACCAACTGCTTAGCGCCTATTGTAAAAGTGCTGCAACAAAAAGTGGGAATTAAACACGGCTCCATAACCACTATTCATAGTACTACCAACACGCAAACCATTATTGACGCACCACATAAAGACCTACGCCGAGCACGTTCTTGTGGCACAAGTTTAATACCAACAACAACAGGCAGCGCAACAGCCATTACGCATATTTTTCCTGAGCTTAAAGGCAAATTAAACGGCCATGCTGTACGTGTACCACTTACTAATGCCTCAATTACCGATTGTGTGTTTGAACTGCAGCGCAGCGTTAGTGAAGATGAAGTAAATGGCTGGTTTAAAAGTGCGGCTAATAACGAGCTTAAAGGTATTTTAGGTTACGAGGAAAAACCACTGGTATCGATTGATTACGCAACCGATCCGCGCAGCAGCATAATAGATGCGCTTTCAACTATGGTAATTAACAACACTCAGCTTAAATTATACGCTTGGTACGATAACGAGTGGGGCTATGCAAATCGTACTGCAGAGCTAATGCTTAAAGTTGGTTTAAGTGATCAATCAAATTAATAGGCTAATTTAATGTTTGCGCAACTAGCTAACTTACCAAGCTCACTAAAACAGTATTTTATCATTACCGGCAATTATTGGGCTTTTACTTTAACCGATGGCGCACTGCGAATGTTAGTGGTGCTGTATTTTCATCAGTTAGGTTATGGCGCATTAGCGATTGCTATGTTGTTTTTGTTTTATGAAATATTTGGCGTGATCACTAACTTAGTGGGGGGATGGTTAGGAGCGCAACTTGGCTTAAATAAAACCATGAATATAGGCTTAGGGCTGCAAATACTTGCGCTTGCTATGCTTTGCGTGCCAACAGATTGGTTAACGGTTGCTTATGTAATGGCAGCACAAGCGTTAAGTGGGATTGCCAAAGATCTTAATAAAATGAGCGCCAAAAGCGCGATTAAATATTTGGTGCCGCAAAACAGCAGCGGGCAAAGTAAATTATATAAATGGGTTGCCATACTTACTGGCTCTAAAAATGCATTAAAAGGAGTGGGCTTCTTTTTAGGTGGGGTACTGCTTACTTTATTTGGTTTTGTTGGTGCGTTGTTTACTTTAATCGTTTTATTGAGTGTTGCCTGGGTTATAAGTTTAGTCTTTTTAAAAGGCGATATAGGTAAGGCCAAAAACAAACCTAAATTTAAAACGTTATTCTCTAAATCTCGCGCTATTAATTTACTTAGCACAGCACGATTGTGTTTATTTGCCTCGCGAGACGTGTGGTTTGTAGTGGCTCTGCCTGTGTATTTAGCCACGCAATTTAACTGGAACCATACTTGGGTGAGTGGCTTTATGGCACTGTGGGTAATAGCGTATGGGTTAGTGCAATCGCAAGCACCGCGAATTACTGGGCAAGTTATTACCTCTGGTTTTAATACAGTTAATAAAGCATATAAATGGGTTACGCTATTGTGCGTTGTAACTGGCATTTTAGCGCTGCTAATGCAATTTAATAGTGCGGTAAATTATCCGCTTATAGTGGGCTTATTTATTTTTGGTGGGGTGTTTGCTGTTAACTCATCGCTACATAGTTATTTAATAGTGAGCTTTGCCAGCAGTGATGGTGTGTCGCTCGATGTAGGCTTTTATTACATGGCCAATGCCATGGGGCGCTTACTGGGTACTGTGCTTTCTGGTTGGGTATTTCAGCTTTATGGGTTAGTGGCGTGTTTATGGGTTAGTGTTTTTTTACTCATTATGGCTGCAATAGCCACCGCTTTTTTGGCTAAACATGAAGGCTAAACTTTTGTATGAGATTGCTGTTTTTACACTAAATTAATAGCTTCATTTTATAGAACAACTAAACTATATACGTTAATTAATTAAAGGGTGTGATGAATGCGGGAAATAGCGTTAGCAAAAAAGTTATTGTGGCTCTCAGTGGGCAGTATATTTATAACTGTATTAGTACTGTCTAGTATTTTATGGTGGCAGTTATCATTAAGTAATAAAGATTTAGCGGCCAAGTCTGAAGAATATATAGTTGCTGAAGTAGAAGAAAAACTTAATGCAAACGCGGCTGTTTACGGTGAAAGTATAGCTGGGTTTATTAACGAAGCCTACCGAATTCCCTATACATTGGCAGCATTACTTAGCGACGCAGCCCAGCAAAATAGCTTAAACCGAGATACAGTGGTAAGTATTAACCACGCTATTATTGAAAAAAACACTCTTTTATCATCGGTTTACTCACAGTTTGAAGCCAACGCTTTTGACGGCCAAGACGCCTACTTTCAGCAAGGCTATAAACATTCTGTTGATGGTGCTGGCACACTTGAAGTATATATTACCCGCGACGAAAACGGTGTTATTGAACAGCAAAAAGTAGCTAACGCCGCAGATAAATACATTACAACACTTAACGAGTTTGGTATTCGAGAGGCACATTGGTATTTATGTGCTAAAGACACACTTAAGCCGTGTATTATGGAACCCTACCTATACGAAATTCCCTCTGGCGATTCGGTTATGCTAACGTCTTTAACAGTGCCTATTTTAAAATCAGGGCAGTTTATTGGTATTACTGGCGCTGACTTAACACTACCTACATTTCAAACCATGACAGAGCAGCTTTCTAAGCAACTTTATAATGGCAAAGCAAAAGTAACCTTGCTGAGTGATTTGGGGTTAGTGGTTGGTAGCAGCCATTATAAATCTAAATTAGGGCGTCCTTTTAAAGAAGCTGTTAACGCAGTAACGATTAATAATTTAGAAAAGCTAAAAGATCACAGTGGTATTTTTAAAGCTAACGATCAGTATTTAGTTAATTACCCAATTAATATTAAGCTTGCTAATAGGCAGTGGTCGTTAATTATAGAAGTACCAGCAGAGCTTGCACTGGCAGGGCCGCAAGCTCTTTCGCAAAACATGCAGCAAACTGCGCAGTCACTAGGGGTTATTATTTTAATAACCGGTTTAGCAATTGCAGTTGTTGCTTTTATTGTTATGAAGCTAGTTATTGGCAGTATTGTTGCTCCACTGCAGCAAATTCAGCAACGCGTTGATAACCTTGCCAGCTCAGAGGGCGACTTAACTCATACGCTGCATGTAGAGTCGCATGCAGAGCTAATTGCATTAGCCGATGGCTTTAATCGATTTTTAACTAAGCTTAGAGTGTTAATTGCACAGCTAAAAGATGTGTCTGATCAAACTAAGCAGCAAGGTGAAATTGCCCAGCATATTGCTATTGATACTAAACATAATGTACAGGCGCAGTTTCACGAAATTGAAAGCGTAGTTACCGCAATGAATGAAATGAGCGCAACTGCGCTTGAAGTTGCTCGCGCATCAGAACAATCGGCGCAACAAGCGGGTGAAATTAATAACTTAGTGGTAAGCAGTGAAACGAGTTTGTCATCAGCCATGAGCCAAGTTAAAACCATGTCTGAGGAAATCAAAGAAGCTAACCAAGCGGTGCAAAAAGTGGCGTCGCGCAGTAACGATATAACGCAAATTTTAGATGTGATTCGTACTATTTCAGAGCAAACCAATTTACTTGCGCTAAATGCTGCAATTGAAGCTGCACGAGCGGGTGATCATGGTCGAGGCTTTGCGGTTGTTGCAGACGAAGTGCGTGCACTGGCGTCAAAAACGCGCTCATCAACCGATGATATTAGTCGATTAATTGATAGCTTGTTGCTTGAAGTAGGTAATGCCTCAACGGTTATCGAAAAAGGCGTAGTACGGGCACAAAGTGCAGTTGATGAAACTTCAGTAGCGTTTGATGCACTGCACAGCGTGGTAATTAAAGTGGACGAAATTACCAATCAAATTACGCATATTGCTACCGCAGCTGAAGAGCAAAGCTTAGTGAGCGAAGAAATAAACCGTAATTTAACGCTGATATCAGACGCGGCTTCGCAGCTATCTGATTTATCTTCACAAGCAGGCGACAGCAGTGAAGTACTTAATAAATTAGTTGCGCAACAAGACTCAGAACTTAATAAGTTAAAAACGTAATAGTTATTTAGCACTGAGACAAAATAAAAACGGCAGTAATTTAAATTACTGCCGTTTTTGTTCAAATAACTAAAATGAGACGTTTATAAGCTTTTTATGATCTTAAACATTTGATCTATCATTGGCTGAGCCAGTGACTCAACACCCGGGCGATTAAAATAACCACGTAAACCAGTAAACTGCACTTCAAAAAAGCGTGCATACTCTTGCGCAGATATATTATTACTTAACTCATTTTTTGCTATTGCTTGTTCAAAAAGAACCGAAAGGTAGTTTTCAAATTTATCAATTAAATCTAAGCTTAGTTGATATAAATTGCTGTCTTTATCTGCAAATTCACAGTTGGCCTTTACCAGCATACAAATAGCACTAGGCGCACTTTCTTTTTTTGTTATTACATTTTCAACAAAAGCGCGCAGCCCACCCAAAATAATATCTGATGTGGATAGGCACTCTTTAATCTGGCTCTCCATTTGTACTGTGTAGTCTCGTAAAGACTCAATATAAAGCCCTTCCTTAGAGCCAAAAGCAGAGTAGATACTGCCAGGTCGCATATTAATAGCTTCTTGTAAATCACGCGTCGATGTTGCATGAAAACCCTTTTCCCAAAATAGCTGACTTGCAAGGCGGACAACTGTCTCACGCTCAAACTTAATCTTATTCGCCATCTCATTTCTCAATTATTTGAACACATGCTCAATTTTAACTTGAACAACTGCTCAAAATAAAATGGTATGTGTCTCGAAGTTAACTAACTAATTATTTATTGGAGCTAAACATGACAGAATTTACTTTATATACAGCAGAAAATGCACCTGAAGAATCAAAATCTCTTATGGCCGATTCAGTAGCTGCGTTTGGTATGGTACCGAACCTACATGCAGTAATGGCAGAAGCACCTACTTTACTTAAAGGTTATCAAGTACTGCATGAGCTGTTTCAAAACACGTCATTTAATGCTGAAGAATTAACGGTTGTATGGCAATCAATTAACGTTGAACATAACTGTCATTATTGTGTGCCAGCCCACAGTGCAATTGCAGCGTCAATGAAAGTTGATCAAGGTATTGTTGATTCGCTAGTAAATAAAACACCACTTGCTGATCCTAAGCTTGAAGCACTTCGTGAAACCACACTTGCAATGGCACGTGACCGCGGTGTGATAAGTGATGAGCAGATTGAAAAGTTTTTTGCAGCGGGTTATGGCAAGCAACAACTGCTTGAAATTATTGTAGGCTTATCGCAAAAAGTAATGAGTAACTACACTAACCACCTTGCAGATACGCCAGTTGATGAACCATTTAAAAAATTCATAAAGTAGTTTATAAATTCTAAGTAGTTATGAAAAAGGCAGCCTTGGCTGCCTTTTTCAATTAAATGTTGTTATAAACGCTTTATTGAAACTTAACCTGCTGGTTACTGCGTGTATAGGTTCGGGTTGCAGGTTTAGTCCACTCGCCTTTTTTTAAGTACGAGGTTGATACAATAAATTCATCACCTTTAATTTCGCTGGTAGACTTAACTTTAGTTATGCCTTCTTTATTTCCCGTTACTTCTTCATAGGCTACAAACTGAGTAGGGCTAAGTATCTTCATTGTGCCTTTAGTGTAAAACCCCGCCGTAGTGAAATAATAAAATACTAATGAGTCTTTTTTACTATCGTAAAATATCATCGACTCGCCGCCATACTCTCCTTCATTGATTGAATGTATAGTACGAATAGCTTTACCGTTTAAAGCCCGCTGCCATTTACTAATGTCTTGCTTTGGCTTTGCGCCTTCAGGGACTGTAAAATTAGCCTGCCATGTGCCTAAATATGGCTTAAATGCGCTGAGCTCTTTAGCTAAATCAGCTGGATGTGCATTTACAATGGTTGTAAATACAATGCAAAAGGTTAGTATCAGTGTTTTTAAATATGACATAATTACTGCCTAGTATAAGTGAATCTGGGTATGGCCTAGATACAGTATAGGTGAGAGTTACTTGATTAAAAAAGCATTATTACTTTTTTCGATTGGTTTTTTGTGTGTATTAACCGTAGGAGGGCTGTTTAGCTATTGGCCCACAATTGCCGCAAGTGTGTACGTAGTTATGAGTACAATTACCATTTTAGTTTATAAATGGGACAAACGTTTGGCCATGAGTAAAAAGCAGCCAGTGGTGAGAGTGCCTGAGCGAACTTTACACCTTTTAGCATTATTATGTGGCTGGCCGGGGGCGTTAATCGCTCAGCAATGGTTTAGGCATAAATCACAAAAGCGTATTTTTATAGCCGTACTTTGGCTCACCATAATTATTAACTGCAGTGCGTTATTTGGCGGCTACTATTATTGGCAACTAGGGTAAAACATTACTCGTAGATAGCTTAAAGTAGTTCAAAAAATGACTATTAATTAAAATATTAAAAATAAAAAGGAATAATATTAATGAAATCTTTTATTTTAGGTCTTGGCCTAATGTTTGTAAGCCTGCCAGTATTTGCGAATGACTTAGAGCCCGCAATAAAAGACTTTGGCTTTTTTTATAATGTACCCTCACATGCACCTATAACGCAAAACACACATTTTAAAATTGCCTTTGATGTTGGTAAAGGCGCGCAAAAAGGTGAGCAAAATAATGGTATGAATTCTTTAGCGCGGTTTATTAATATGCATATAGCACATGGTATTAAACCAGAAAATATAGAGCTGGCACTCGTAATACATGGCAGTGCAAGCGTAGATGTGCTTGATAATAATACATATAAAAACCGCTTTGAAGTCGATAACAAAAATCAAAGCTTAATTGAGCAATTACTTGTTAATAATACGGTGGTTTATGTATGTGGGCAGTCGGCCACGCACTATAAAGTAGCTCCTGAGCAGTTAATAAAAGGCGTAAAAATGTCGTTATCGGCAATGACAGCACATGCGCAGTTACAACAGCAGGGCTATACGCTAAACCCTTTTTAATGATAAAAAACATATTATGCTTTGGGGATTCCAATACTTGGGGTTTAAATCCGCAAACAGGAAAACGATTTAGTGCTACAGTGCGCTGGCCAGCGAAGCTTGCTGTAAAGTTAGGGGCTAATTTTACAATAATAGAAGCTGGGCAGCCTAACCGTGCTTTAGTAAACAACCCACCGTTTGCAGGTGAGTTATCGGGCGTAACTTATTTACAGTCTTACTTAAATGAACTTAAAATAGATTTAATTATTATAGATTTAGGTACTAACGATCTGAAAAATCGGTTTAGTTTAAATGCGCACGATATTGCCGCTGGGTTAACAGCATTAATAGATTCAATATTGAATTTTTATGAGCAAAGCAATGCGCCAGGCTCTCCAAAAATTTTAATACTTAGTCCCGCTCATGTACGAGAAGTCGGAAGTTACGCAGGCGTGTACAAAGGGGCAGAGCAAAAAGTAGTGCAATTAGCTGCAGCATTTGAAAATGTTGCTAGTATAAAACAATGCTCATTTTATGACTTGGCAAGGATTGTGAGTGTTTCAAATGAGGATGGTGTGCATTTAGACGAAAAACAGCATCAAAAAATTAGTGATGCATTAGAGGCGATTATTCGTGAGTTTTAATTTTTAAATATTTATTGTAAATATATTATCAGAAACTTGAATTTTCAGTTACTTATGTAATTATTAAAGGACTTTGCATAAATGGGGATACCTCAATTTACAATGAAACAGCATCCTAAAAAAATAATAGTAGTACTGCTATCAGGTGGATTTATATTTGCATTAGGTTGCTTTATTTTATTGTACTTTGCGGGTCAAAAATTAGTAGCGCAAACACATTCAGACTCACAATATTTACTCTCCCAAGTAGACGATGGTGTAGAGGAAAGCGTTCGTGTTTTAACTAAATTAAATAACCTAAATTTTACTACTTGTAACGAAGCGAATTTACTTGCTATGCGGCGGATGCTATTTGATGCCAAGTTTGCTATTGATATAGGCTACTTTAAAAATAATACATTAACCTGTACTACAGGTACTGGTATGCTTGAAAATCCTTTACCAGATAACCAACCAGATTATATTGTAAATAAAAATAAACCCTCACAAATAGGCATACGCTTTGAGCCTGAACTTTACTTATTACTCTTTACCGAGCGCCCACTAAAAGTACTAATTATTCGCCAAGGCAATTATAACCTCATACTAAAATCAGAAGTATTCGATCCTAAAATTATTGTAACGCCTAATTGGCAGGTTTTTTATAAAGAATCTGAAAACTTATTTCATTTAGCTGGGCAAACAGGGATTCATAATAATATAAAAAGTAATGACTATTTACATTACGAAACGAATATAACGTGCAGTAATAATAATAGAAATTATTGTGTTGCTTTGTATTTGCCATGGGATATATTTTTTGCCGATAATCGTCAACTATTTATTATTTCGTTTATTTTAATTTGCTTGGTGAGTATTTCGTGTGGCTTATTAGTTGATGAGCACCTAACTACGCGCCGCTCAATTGTAAGCAGGATACGTAGGGGATTAAAGAGCGGTAATTTTTATTGGGTTTATCAGCCAATAGTTAATTTACAAAGCGGAAAAATAATTGGTTGCGAGGTACTTGCGCGCTTTAAAGATGATTACGGGGTGCTTACACCGGATCAATTTATTCCTATACTTAGACAAATTAATTTAACTTGGTCTTTTACCAAAATAATGATTAACACTGTACTTAATGAGTTAGAAAGTGCAGAGCAGTTACCAAGTGGATTTAAGGTGTCATTAAATATTTTTCCTTGTGATGTAGAGCAAGGGAATGTGTTGTCATTACCGAAAATAACCGGATTAATGCAATCTAAATTTGTAATTTGTTTAGAAATAACCGAAGACGAGTATTTAGATTCAACTATTGCTCATGGCTATTTTAAAACATTAATCGAGTCGGGTTTTCGCTTGTCGCTTGATGATTTTGGCACTGGGTATTCAAACCTAAAAAACTTACATAATTTGAGTTTCCATCAGCTTAAAATAGACCGTTCATTTGTACAAGACATAGCTACGGAAGGCTTAAAAGCCTCTATGATCCCTAATATTATGGAGTTGGTACATACATTTGGTTATACCTGTGTGGCAGAGGGCATAGAAACAACAGAGCAAGAAGTCATTTTAAAAGAAGCAGGGGTACATTACGGGCAAGGCTGGAAGTATGGCCGGCCTATGCCTATTTTAGAATTTAAAGAGTATATAGCTAGATCGATAAAGTAACGCTTAGCGTATATAAAAGCACAGGTATTACTTTAAAAATTATAATTAGGATTTACTATGGCTAAATCAATACTCACTGCTTTTTTATTTATATTTTTAGCGGCATGTTCTACTCAGTACCCAAATCAGCAAGTAATTGGTAAACAATTTCCAACGATTGACGGCGAAAGTTTAACGCAAAATAAAGTGACTATTCCAAGCGATTTTAATGCAGATAAAACACTTTTGCTTATAGGCTATAAGCAAGATAGTCAGTTTGACATTGATCGCTGGTTAATTGGCTTAGATATGAGTGGTGTAGTTATTCCTACCTACGAACTACCCACTATTGCTGGTATGGCACCTCGCATGTTTAGTGCATTTATAGACAGTGGTATGCGCAAAGGAATTCCAAAAGAGCTTTGGGCTGGGGTAATCACTATTTATAAAGACGGCGAAAAAGTACAAAAATTTACTGGTAATCAAAATCCCAATAATACCCGTGTAGTCCTTATAAATAACAGCGGTAAAATACTTTATTTTTACGATAGAGGCTTTTCAGTTGATGCGTTAAATAAGTTAAAAGCGACTATAAACTAAATTTATTGATTGCTTTTGTTTTACAGCTTTATTCTAAATGACTATTACTAGTTTTCCTCTACTGATGTTAATTTTGGCTTCGTTAATTACGGTGTGTTATGCAATAAGTAATAGTTAGTTTGGGTTAAATAAATAGATACGTAAGGCAGCAAAGCATGCTTATCGTGAGCTGTAAAACAGGTGGTTAACAACTGTGAACGAATGTAAAAACTGTATTGTAAGTTGTTCAAAAATTAGGTAGTGTTACATAAGAATTCTAAGGAAGAGTTTTATGTTACAGCAATCAGCATTTATAAAAACAAATTTAAAATCATCGGCTTGCTCGTATAATTATCAAGATATTTTAAGAACTCTCCGAGCCTTATTCAACACTATAAATATGGATGATGCACTGCCAAACGTTGAGCAACGTTCACAATATACTTTGTATTTAATTGATGGCGCCACGCATAATTGGCACAACCTTGTACCTGCAGATTTAATCGCTTTAGCGAGGCAGTATAATGTGGTGATATTTAATGTTGAGCGTAAAGCAATATGTGAGAAAAACTTACTACTTAACCATGTTAATGGTGTGTTTTATAAATCGACGCCAAGTGAGGAAGTTTTTAAAGGTTTAGTTAAAATAAATGCAGGCGAATTATGGTTTACTAGAATGATACTCTCCCAAGCATTCAGCGACATTTTAGTTGCGACCTCTTCGTTTAGTAGTTTACACGAAGGCATAGAATTAAAGCAGGACGATTATCAACATTTAACTAAACGAGAGCGTTCAGTTATTCATCTTATCGCGCAGGGGGCGAGTAATAGTGTTATCGCAGATAAATTAAATATTAGCGATCATACAGTCAAAACTCATTTATACAGTGCATTTAAAAAAACAAGTTCTCGTAATAGGGTTGAGCTGGCCAACTGGGCGCAGCGTTACATATCGGTTTTATTACCAATGAGTAAACAATAATTACATACATTAAAAATGGCTACTTTAATAAGTAGCCATTTTTATTTGTTACTTAACTTGCTTTTTTAGCCCACAAGCCTTTATCAATACCTTTAGTTATAAGATCAGTGAGTGCTTTTTCAATTGCTTGAGTAACACAAATACTCATTGGCTCGTTATCACTATAACCGGCTTCTGCCTCGGCAAGGCGCTTATAACTTACATATCTAAAAAAGCCTGCACGCATCTCTTGGCTCAATACTTTTTTACTGGTTGCTACCGAGAGTAATACTTGCCCTGTACGTACGTCTACGGCACGTAAATAAATAGATATAGCATCTTCTCTATATAATTCAGATGCACCTATACCAAAGTACTCCATTCCTAGGCCACCGGTTTTTACATTGGTGTCATAACTAATAATACCGCCTTCTAAAATAATTTTAGCTGTTGTTAATGGCGGTAAATCGGCTTGATTTGGGTTTTCTGACTGGGCAGCACGAATGATTTTCCGCTCAGTTAGAATGTTTTGTAACCCTTCGCGCTCAACCGGTGTAAACCAATCTGATTCATGCAATGCCTGAATTAATATGGAATTAGCCCCTTGAGTAACTGCGGTTGAAAAAGAGCTAACATTCGTTTGCGGTTTGTATTGACCCGTTTGATCTCTAAATGAATAAACAGAGACGGGAATGCTGCCCATTGGCTTGGGTAAGTTTTTTAAATCAGCAAAAATCTCAGTAGGCTCTAAACTTATGGCTTTTTGTTGCGATGGCGGAATTAAATTTCCTATCGTTGTACAGCCCGTTAAAGTAAGTAATATTATTGTTATTAGCAGTTTATACATTATCCAAACCTCGGTACTTCGATGATTACAATGGTGCCATCTAGCATATTTGTTATTTTTACAGTAATAGTATCTGTGGTACTGGTGATCACTTCAATTTGGTAGTCACCACTCATAAATATAGAGTCTTGATTAAATATGCTGTCTTCAGAGTCTTCACCAAATGCCATATTGGTAATTTCTCTGACCATTCTATTTAGGTAAGTACGCTGTAAAGAGTCTTGAAATTGTTCTGCATAATCTCTTTCGATGACAGGTGCTTTGTGTTTGTTTTGCGCTTGAGCTTTACTCAACAACATATTTGCATTGAGTGGGTTGCCGCCAAAACTTGGGTTAATTGGGGTGTAAATTAATTCAGTTGCACTAGCTGAAAAGCTTAGAGTTATTATTATAAGTAGTATTTTATTCATTTTACCATCCGTTTACAGCCATATCGGGAGACGATACAGCCATGTTTGAGCGAGCCATTGCATCTATTACAATATAAACTGCTTGTTCAACGCGTTCGTCAAGAGGCTCTAACCTACGACCTAAATAAGTTGCATAAATAAGTTGGTTATTCATTATTAAAGAAAGCCTGGTGCCAGCCTTAGGTAGCACGGTTTCTTTTATTTCAATATTAAACCCCGCAGTTGAAGGTAAGTCTCTCCAGTAGTTTGAAAACTTGTAATAAAACTGATGGCCAAAACGGCTAATACTTCTATCGAGTAATAAGCCATCTATTTCTAGTTCATCATTTGCAAATGCTGCAGGTGAGAAGCACAGTAAAACTGATAGTAAGTAGCTAATATATATGCTTTTATTATTTTTCATATTATAAAAGGGGGGAAGTATACCTCCCCCCCCACCTTAGCAATTACATTTGCGTAACTGTAGCTGTATTTCCGTCACCAATTTGCGTAACAGATACCATGTTATTCGAGCCGATTATGCCGCCTTGAACAAGGTTATCGTTACCAATTTGATTAACAGTAAATGAAACATCCTCTCCAGCAATTAAAAAGGCTGACTGATCCATACCTGTAACCCAGTTTCCTTCACCTTCTTGTGAAATATCAATGCTATGGCCGCTACCTTCAACCATAATGTCAACTAAGTTGATTTCACCGGTTTGCGATATATCAATTCGGTTTGTATTACTATCTAATATACCAGCAAGAGTAACCATGGTTTCATTTGCTACACCACTTTGCATGATATCAATATTGTTATCATTAGAAGTTAGTGCCGTATTAGGGTAAGAAGACTCTACAACTGTTGTATTTTCGTCACCATTTTGAAATACATCTACATCGTTACCAGTACCATTAAAGTTAACCAGATGTGCGGCATTTAAATCACCAACTTGGTTAATTAAAAACTCATTATCTGAACCAATAACACCCATGTATGCTTCGTTCCCAAAGCCATTTTGAGTTGCAGTTAATTCGTTATTATCACCAATTAATTCAGCTGTAGCTGAGTTGAGAGTATCTAACTGAGTAATAGTAATTTCATTATTATTGCCTAAAAATAGAGCCGAATCTGCTGTATTGCTAGTACCTTCTTGATCAAGGTCTATTTCGTTATCACTACCAACAATAGCAGCAAAGTTAACTGCATTAGATTCACCATCTTGCTCAACTTTTAGCTCATTAGCATCACCCGATACATCGCTAAAGGTTGCTATGTTGCGCGAGCCATCTTGTTCAATATCAAGGTCGTTATCATTACCTTGTAAAGAATTGATTGTAAATGCGTTCCAATAAACCCCTGATTGCTCAATATCAATAGTATTTTGATCACCGGTTAATGACGTTATTTCAGCTTCGTGCCATTCACCAGTTTGTACTGCACTGATTTCGTTGGCATTACCTTGCATATCAAGGTTATAAAACCAATGGCCACCAGCACCCTGAGCTACATCAATCGTATTATCGTCACCCGTGATAATGTTTATAGCTTCGTTATTTACTAAAAAGCCAACACCCTCTTGGGCAACAACTAAAGAGTTGTAATCACCGGTTACTTGCGAGATTAAACCGTTAGCAACACCATCTTGAGAATACTCTTCTGTATTACTATTGCCCACAGTAGCAACGCCTGCGTAATTACCAGTTTGGTTTTGCGTAATTTCTGTGTAATTTTCATTACCATCAATGGTAGCAAGCATGGTGTTGTTATCACCTACTTGTACTAATAATGCATCGTTATTGTTGTTGTTTTGTATCAAAGTCATGTTATTTGATGCGCTCATTACAGAAATGGCCGTACCTATTTCTGAATTTGAGGCTGATTTAGTATCTGTATTTGCATAAGAAGCGAAGCTTGCACCCATTGCAACTGCAACTGCGCAGCTTAAAATTGATTTAGTTAATTTCATTATTTATTCTCCTTGAATAGTAAAAATAAAATACCTAGATATTATCTGTTTTAATTAGGTATTTTCTGTTTCAGCATGCCGTGCTGATATAATGTGTTGTGATCCACTTGATTACTTTTAAGTATGTAAAGTGTTAAGTATGACCAGCGCTCACTGCTTATTTGCATCTTAGATAAAGTACAAGCTGCTCACAGTGAAACAATAATCATGGTGTTAACTGTATTAGTTAATTTTAATTTGTTAAATCATCATTTTTTACCAATTTTAAAGTGCTTATATTTCATGTGCTTATGGTTGTTTTTTGTTTTTATTATGGTTTTATGCAAAAAGCAGTAAAAAAGAAGGAGGTCTACGCTTTTTAACTTATTTAACAAGTTCATAACAACGGCTGTATTTTATGTTTTTCCGATGAAAATCTAGTCAAAATGATTGGTTTTTGCTTTTCTTGCTTGTGTAATTTTATCTTTAGCTGTTTTCTAATAGCTTGCCATGTGATCCCTTGTACTGAAGTAGTAAATAAAATTACTTAGTGTTACTAAGTTAACCCAAACTATGGATAGAACAATGAAAACAAAATTATCTATTATTACACTTGCACTCCTACCTTGCTTAGCCGCCGCTAAAGTGCCCGATGTTGGTGTGATGCAACAACAAGATGCAGCGACTAGTGATTCTTTAATTGTTAAATATAAAAAAAATGCCACCCCAGCAATGCGAAAGCATGCAAGATCTTTAGTTAGAGCTAAAATTTCAGATTTAAATAATGATGAAATAGATGACAGCTATACCTCATTACTTTCAGGTCGCCTTGCTAAGTTTAAAGTAGCGGGCATGAGCACCAAAGAAGCGATTGAGCGCTTAAAGTCGCACCAAGCCATTGAATATGTAGAACCTGATTATAAAGTTAGTATTGCGAATGTACCCAATGATCCCCGTTTTGATGAACTTTGGGGCTTACATAATGTAGGCCAGTCAGGTGGTACCGTTGATGCAGATATTGATGCTCCAGAAGCATGGACTATTTCTATTGGTAGCCGAGATGTAGTGGTAGGTGTAATCGATACCGGTGTTGATTATAGCCATAATGACCTTGCAAGTAATATGTGGGTAAATACCGCTGAAATTGCAGGAGATGGTATAGATAATGACGGGAATGGTTACATAGATGACATTTATGGTATCAATGCAATTACTGATAGTGGCGATCCAATGGACGACCAAGGGCATGGTACTCATGTGTCAGGGACTATTGGTGCAAGTGGCAATGATGCGATCGGTGTTGTAGGGGTAAACCATGAAGTGTCTATTGTTGGCTGTAAATTTTTAGCTGCTGATGGCACGGGGAGTACTTCTGGGGCAATTAAATGTATTGATTATATGATTAGCCTTAAAAATTCAGGTGTTAACCTTCGTGTGCTAAACAATAGCTGGGGCGGCGGCGGGTTTAGCCAAGCACTTGCTGAAGCGATTGATGCAAGCGAAGCGGCAGATATACTTTTTGTAGCTGCGGCAGGTAACGATGCATTAGACAATGATCTTAACCCTCATTATCCATCAAGCTATGAGCACGATAGTATTTTATCTGTAGCAAGTACAGATCGTAATGATGCTATGTCGAGCTTTTCACAATGGGGCTTAACAAGTGTTGATTTAGGTGCCCCAGGTACTGCCATTTTATCTACTGTGCCAGGAAACGCTTATAGTAGTTACTCAGGCACCTCTATGGCAACGCCTCATGTTGCTGGTGCTGCAGCACTTGCTTTATCAGTTAACCCAGATCTAACAGCGTTAGAATTAAAAGAGTTATTAATGAGTAGCGGCGATGCCAACGCAGCACTACAGGGTAAAACGGTTGCTGGTACACGATTAAATGTAAACCAAGCGCTAATTGACGCAGATCCAACCCCAGGCTTTAAACTCAGCGTTAGCCCTTTGTCACAGGAGATCACTGCGGGTGAGTCAGCAAGCTATACGTTTAGTGTAGGCTCAATTGCCAATTGGGATGGTGATGTTGCGTTTGCATTGACAGGTAATTTAGATTCAGCGTCACTTTCACGAAACACTGCTCGCCCAGGTGAAGAAGTACAGTTAGTAGTACCTACCACTGAAGAGACGCAGTGGGGTGAATATGAGTTTACCGTTACAGCAACGTCGGATGATAGAGTTAAGGAAAGCACTGTAAAATTAATGGTTAAACCTATGGGGTTGAATGATTTTACTTACAGCAGTGATGAAAATATTGCTATTCCTGATAATGCGCCAGAAGGTGTAAGCTCTGTAATTACGATTGCAGATGAGTTAACCGTTTTTAATACAGTTGCCGATGTTAACATTAGTCATACTTGGTCTGGTGATTTAATTGTAAAGCTTATCTCAGCGCAAGGCACTACAATAACGTTACAAAATAAAGAGGGCGGTAGCTCAGACGATATTATTAAAAGCTTCACTTCGGATGCATTTAATGGCGAAGTAGCCACTGGCGATTGGGCATTACATGTACAAGACACTGCCGGTGCTGATACAGGTAATATAAATGGCTGGTCACTTACTTTAAGTGCAATTGGAGAGGTAAGCCCGCAACCACCACGTGCTAGTTTTAGCGTTGAAACACAAGGCTTAACGGCTTCGTTTACCGATAGTAGCACAGATGCTAATAACGATATTACACAGTGGCAGTGGAGCTTTGGTGATGGTGCTACATCAACCGATGCAAGCCCTTTGCATGCTTATGCAGTGGCGGGTAGCTATGAAGTTGAATTAACTGTTACCGACAGCGAAGGCAATACCAACGCATCAACTCAAACTGTAGTAGTGAGTGATGTAGAGATTGAGCTAAGCCTTAAGCGCGCTAATAAATCACGCTTAGGCACAATGCGTGTAGAGCTAAGTTGGCAGCAAGTGGGTGCTCAGTCATTAAATGTATATCGTAATGGCGAGTTAGTAGGCACAACCTCAGATAACGGTCGTTATCGTGATTATGTACGTGGTGCAACACTACCTGCGTACGACTATCAAGTGTGTGTAACTGAAAACGTGTGTTCAAACATAGTGACGGTAACTTTTAACTAATAAAATAGTTACCTATTAATATGACACAAGCCCAGCAATGCTGGGCTTTTTTGTTTCAGATTTTATTAAAAAAGCGGCAGCTAATCTATTTTAGTTGTGATTTAGCAACTAACTAAGTTTATATTTACTCACAATTAGCCCGTTCACATCGGCGTAAAGCCAATCATTAGGCTCAATGCAGACGCTTAACATGGCAATAGCTTGATTATTTTCACCACAACCTCGCTTTAACGTACAGCGTGGTGTTGAGCCAAGCGCCATAATAGGTAAATTTAAGGTAGCAAGAATCTCAATATCTCGGCAACAACCATTTATAACTATACCTTCCCAGCCATTTTTTAAAGCACGCTCTGCCATAATATCGCCAATAAATGCAAAGCGTTTACTAGCAAAGCCGTTAATAACCAGCACTTTACCTACGCCATTTTGATGAAGTATTTCAGCGGCAAACGAATTGTCATCGGGGCACGTTACAGTAACGACTTGACCACTAAAGGTGGTTTTGTTGCCAAAGTGCTGTAATCCACAGTCGGCTACTTGTACGCTATCACGGTGTTCGTCGTATAGATCGGGAGTCGTGAACTTGTTCATATTTGCTTTCTCTGTTTAGTGAGTTATTTAACCACACCACTGTAAAAGTGGTAATACGAGACAAAAGAGTCAGTAACTTTAATTTATCTAGCGTTTGTGCTGCTTTGCTAAATTTAAACACTGAATGGCTGTTTACGCTTATTGCTTATAACTATAGTGATAATATTTAGCTTTGATAATGCTAGTTATGCACTGCAGATTAACGGCATGTTATTGTTAAAACAAAAAATTACTGTTAGTTTAGCTGCAAATTATTAAGTAGTACTTTAGGTTTAATATGGATTTTATAAGCAAAAATAAATATACACTTTATGGAGTCGCTGCAATATTACTGTGGAGCTGCTTAGTGGCATTACTACGGGATATTTCTGAGTTGTTTAGCCCCATTGGTGGTGCTGCGGCTATGTACTCTGTAAGTGCGATATTTTTAATTTTGGTTATGGGAGTGCCTAAGTTTAGTGGATTTTCGAAACGCTACTTGGTAGTAGGTACTTTATTATTTGTGTCGTACGAAATTTGCTTGGCACTTTCTATCGGTATGGCAAATAGCCGCCATCAGGCTATGGAAATGGCGGTAATTAATTATTTATGGCCCACGCTGACTATATTGCTCTCTATTATTATTGGGCGTAAAAAAGTAAGTTACTGGGTTTACCCAAGTATGATCATTGCTTTTTTAGGGGTTGCTTGGTGTATTACGGGCGATCAAGAAATGTCAGTCGATACGTTAGTTACTAACTTTGCTGATAATCCTGCTACTTATTTAATGGCATTAGCTGCCGCGTTTATATGGGCTATTTATTGCGTAGTAACGCAAAAAATAAGTAATGGTAAAAATGCTATTACGTTATTTTTTACTGTTACGGCAATGAGTTTGTGGGCGCAATATGGTTTTAGTAATGAAGCGCCATTAACGTTTTCAATCAGCTCAAGCATGACATTGTTACTTGCGGGTGTAGTTGTTGGCAGTGGTTATGCACTGTGGAATCAAGCGATTATTGGCGGTAACTTAATGCTGCTTGGAACGCTTTCGTATTTTACGCCGGTGTTTTCTACTATTATTTCGGCGTTGTATTTGTCTATTACGTTAAGTGCTTCGTTTTGGCAAGGAGTGGTGCTGGTAACACTTGGCTCGCTAATTTGCTACTTTGTAACGCGAGATAAACCCCAAAAATATAATGTAGAAGTAACGACTTAAATAAGCAGTCCGCTAAAGTTTAGTTACACCTAAAGCTCTTTTATAAGGGCTTTTGAACTTTATTTAGAGTTTTAACCTGCGTGAGTAAATTGAGCACTTTTTGCTGGCCAAATGTGTGTGCAAATTGCTCGGCTGTTTGGCCTGCTTTGTTTTGATGTGCGTTGTCGCAATCAAGTGATACCAGTGTTTTGGCTATACTAAACTCACCTCTAAAAATAGCGGCCATAAGGGCTGTGTTACCTCGGTTGTCTTCCATGCAAGCATTAGCGCCTAAGTGTAAAAGTGTGTTTACCGTATTTTTATTACCATGGTAAGTGGCAATCATTAATGCGGTGTAACCTTTATTGTTATAGCTGTCGATAGGAATGCCGGCACTTACAAATTGCTTAATTACAGCGGTATCGTTGGTACGTGCAGCAGCAAAGTAATAAGCAAATAAACTCTCGTATTGTGTTTGCGCTGAGTGTTGGTTTTCAAGTTGTGTACTAGGTGTTTGTGTATCCGTTGTATTTTGAGCGTAAACACTACTGGTAAAGCTTATTAGTAGCACTACTATAATTAATAAATTACGCATTACTTTATACCTTTTAAAAAGAGGAAGGGGATTGGTTGCCTCCTTCCTCATGGTTGTGGTTACTTATATAACAGCTTGTTTAGTTGGGACTAATGTTTTGTAACTTGCTAATTACAGGTTAGCTGCAAGCTGCTTAACTATTTTAATATCGCCATTAACGGCTTTAGTTAAACGTGTACCGTACTCACTATCAGCTTTGTAAAAGTGGCTAAGCATTTTGTGCTTAACGTTACTGTCTTTTATTTTTACTAAATCGCCCGCTAGGTTATTGATCAGATTAGTACGCTCTTGCTTACTAAAACCTCGGTATAAAACACCTGCTTGCGCGAAGTTTTGCTGCTTTTTAATGGCGGCTTGTTGTACGTAACCTTGCAGTTGCGTTTGGCTTCTACGGGCAATTGGGTTTTCAGCTACGTTTTCTTGGCTTGGTTGATAGTTTACGTTGCTTTGAGTATTACCATAGTTCATTGCGCCGTCTTGGTTGTAGTTAACTACCTCCACTTTTGCACGGTTAATTGGCAACTGTTGATGGTTAGCACCAAGGCGATACATTTGCGTATCTGCGTATGAAAATACACGCCCTTGTAATAACTTATCTTCTGAGGGTTCAATACCCGCAATAATGTTAGACGGTGCCATTGCTACTTGTTCTGTTGACTGAAAAAAGTTAGTTGGCATGCGATTAAGCGTTAATGTACCTGCCTTCACTTCTTTTACACCTAACCACATTTTTGTTGCATCTAATGGGTTGTAATCAAAGTCGTCAAGCTGCGACGGATCAAGCGTTTTAATGTATAGATCCCATTCTGGGAAGTTACCTTTATTTACTTCGCTGTATAAATCACGCGTTAAATGTTGAAAGTCTTGGCTTTGAACTTCAGCGACTTCTTTTGCATTTAAATTCTCAATGCCTTGTTTACTTACCCAATGAAATTTAACGTACTTAACATCGCCCGATTTATTGATCATTTTATAAGAGTGAACACCCCAACCATCCATTTTACGTAAGCTTGCTGGTGTGCCGTAGTCGCTATAAACCCACGTTAACATGTGAGTAGAGCCTGGTTCGTATGAAAAAAAGTCAAAAACACGGTTAGGATCTTGAATGTTATCTACAGGTGATGGCTTTAATGAATGGATCATATCTGGAAATTTAATTGCATCACGAATAAAAAACACCGGTAAGTTAAGGCCCACTAAATCCCAGTTACCTTGATCGGTGTAAAATTTAATCGCAAAGCCACGTGGGTCGCGCAGTGTTTCTGGGCTACCTTTTGAGTGAATTACCGATGAAAAACGTACAAAAACGTCAGTTTCTTTACCGGCCTCGGTAAAAGGTGCTGCCATGGTTAAATCATCTAAACTTTTAGATGCCACAAATACACCATGAGCACCCGTACCACGCGCATGTACCACACGCTCAGGAATACGTTCACGTGCAAAGCGTTGTAGTTTTTGAATTAGTTGTACGTCTTCTAATAACACACTGCCGCGCTCGCCTGCAGTTATTGAATTTTGGTTGTCGCCAACAGCTGCACCGTTGTCTTTAGTTAATGTAGCCGCGCTTGCTGGTAATGCCATCGCAAGTGTTAACGCGCTTAATGTTAGTTTTGTATTCTTGTTTATTGCGTTTAATAAAATATTCATGTCGACCTTATTATTTAAAATTGCCGGCAGTGCTGCTGGCTGTTTAACTGTTGAGGAGTGTATGAATATTCCTTTGTTCGGTAAAGTTGATTAAATAGATTGGAATAATTCATAAATAAGATTGCAAGAGGGGCTTAAAATATACTTTTAGATCCAATTTTAGGTTTATATATTTTTTGTAAACTTGATTAAATACAGCGGCTTTTAGTTTTGTTTATTTATGTTTGTAGTAGCGACAAGTAAATTCGTTCACTTTTTGTTGACATTCAAAAACAATAAAGGGAATATGCTCGCTAGCCGGGCTTATGCTCATCTGGTGTTTTGCACAAAAAGTAAATGTTTAAGGTAACCCAATGAACGCTAAAATTGATTTAGTAATATTTGATTGCGATGGGGTAGTCATCGACAGTGAAATACTCAGCGCTCAAGTGTTGATTGATATGCTTGCGTATTTAACGGTTAACATTGACCGCGGATATGTACAGCAACACTTTTTGGGGTGTAATTTTAAAACCGTAAGTCAAAAAATCCAAAACGCCTTTAATGTCACTTTGCCAAATAGCTTTGAAGATGATTACCGAGAAGCGCTCTTAAACGAGTTTGGTTCAGCGCTCAGTACAACCGATGGCATAAACGAAGTACTTAATAACTTAGCTGTGCCCAAATGTATTGCCACAAGTAGCAGTCCAGCACGTACAGCTAAAGCATTAGATATAGTTAATTTAAGTAACTGTTTTAGCAATACGATATTTACCAGCAGTGAAGTAAAGCGTGGTAAACCCGCCCCCGACTTATTTTTACATGCAGCTAAGCAAATGGGCGTAAAACCAGAGCATTGCTTGGTAATTGAGGACAGCGAAGCTGGCGTATGTGCAGCCATAAATGCCAATATGCAAGTACTGCATTACAGTGGCGGGCAGCACATGCAAACGGCCATTAACTATGTTCATAAAGCGTATCCAAATATTGCTCACTTAACTCATTGGCAGCAGTTTTTTACAGCTTATCCTGCACTTAAAAGTAAAAACATTTAAACGTGGCTACTTATACCAACACACATTTATAGGGTTTATAAGTGGCAAAATATAAGCGTTGTTAGTACTGGTATTAATTATAAAAACTAAAACAAGTGGTTACGCGTTTATAAAACTAAATTATAAGAAGCAAAGTCTTTAGGTATTAAGTACTTTGCTGTTAACAACTAGGAAATACCATGGCAACGAGTCCACACACACACACATTTAAAGATGTAAACGAAGAGCAACTTCCGGTTGCTAATAATAAGCTTCACGGCTGGAAACATTTTGCAGGGCTATACGCTGGTGAACATGTTGCTGCCACTGAATTTGTTATTGGCGCAACCTTTGTTGCATTAGGCGCATCAACCATCGACATTCTATTGGGGTTATTAATAGGTAACCTGTTAGCAATGTGTTCTTGGTGGCTAATTACGGCACCCATTGCAGTACAAACCCGCTTAAGTTTATATAACTACTTAAACAAAATTGCTGGTAACTCAATGACCAAGCTCTATAACTGGGCTAATGTAGTTATTTTTAGTGTTATATCGGCGGCCATGATCACGGTATCCTCCACCGCCGTGCGGTTTTTGTTCGACATACCCGCGCAGCTTGATTGGTATCCAAACAGCTTTTGGTTTGTCGCCATTGTTTTAGCCGTTGGCTCAATTGTTGTATTTGTTGCTATGTATGGCTTTTCAACCGTTGCTGACTTTTCAAAACTGTGTGCGCCCTGGCTATTTGTTATATTTATTGCAGGCTCGTTCGCGTTATTCCCTGAGCTTTCAAACCACGTATTGGGTTCTACCTCTTTAACTAGCTTTAGCGACTTTATGACCATAGGCGACTCCTCCATCTGGACGGGCACCAATGCCGATGGTGAAAAAGGCATTGGCCTATTAGAAGTGATTGGCTTTGCATGGGCTGCTAACTCAATTACTCACTTTGGTTTAATCGACATGGCTATTTTTAGATTTGCTAAACGCAAAAGCTATGGTTTGTTTTCTGGTGTGGGTATGTTTTTTGGTCATTACTTAGCGTGGATCTCTGCCGGTATTATGGGCGCAGGTGTTGCGGTATTACTTAAAACAACCATTTCGTCACTTGATCCGGGTGATGTTGCATACCATGCATTAGGTTGGACTGGCTTTGTTATTGTAATTATTGCCGGTTGGACTACAGCTAACGCAAACCTTTACCGCGCTGGCCTTGCAGCGCAATCTATTTTTGTTAATCAGTCACGTGAGCGCACCACCGCCATAGTGGGTGTGGTAACCGTAATAATTGCATGCTTCCCATTTGTATTTTCACAAATGCTACCACTACTTACCTACGCCGGTTTATTAGTTGTGCCAGTGGGCGGCATTGTATTTGCCGAGCATGTGTTATTTCCTAAAATTGGCTTAACACGTTACTGGGCTAAATATAAAAATATTACCCGCAGCATCCCTGCTATTGCCTCATGGGCACTTGCACTTGTGTTCGGTTTTGGCTTAAACGCAATTGATGTAATGTCGTTTTACTACTTGTTTATTCCTACCTGGATTTTCACCATCGTTATTTACACACTTTTAGCTAAAAAATACGGTGCCGGTGAAGATTACACGCAAGAAATTGCAGCAGAAGAGCAAGAGCAACGTAATATTAAAGAATATCAAGCAGCTGAGGCTAAAGACATTCCAAAGCCAGTAATTGACAGCTCTGTATTTACCAAAGTTCTTAATGGCATATCGACTATTTCATTGGTGATTATTTTTATATTTGCCAGCCAAGTGATGTTTTTCAGTGACACTATGGTGATGTACAGCGCTAATAAGTCGCAGTTCGAAATTGCCTGTTTTATTTGTACTGTTATTTATTTTGTTACTGCGTACTGGTCGTTAAAACGCCATAAAGTACTCAATACAGCATCGTAATTACTTATCGTAATACAGTATCGTAATTTATATTTTATTTTTGTTTAGTAAGGTCGCACCATGACGCAACATCAACACACAAACGCTCTTGTTACAGGGCTAAACCAACAGAGCTTGGCTCAATTACCAAGCCATGTTGACACACCAAGTTACGACCGTAGCGCCGTTAAAGCGGGGATTGTTCATATTGGTGTAGGCGGCTTTCATCGTGCTCACCAAGCGGTATATGTTAACGAGCTTTTAAAAACCCCAGGCTCTGAGCAGTGGGGCATATGTGGTGTTGGCCTGTTAGAGGGTAACCGTGGTCTGCGTGATATTTTAAAGCAGCAAGATTACCTTTACACGCTAACTGTTAGACACCCAGACGGTAAAATAGATAACAAAGTAATTGGCTCAATGATCGACTTTTTGTTTGCTCCAGAGGACAAACAAGCGGTAATTAATAAACTCGCACACAGCGATACTAAAATTGTATCGCTTACTATTACCGAAGGCGGTTATAACTTTAACCCGGCAACGGGCGAATTTGATTACAGCAATCCAGATATTATTAACGACATTAATAACCCGAACGACCCAATTACGGCGTTTGGTTACATTACTGCTGCGCTAAAACTGCGTAAAGAGCAAGGTTTGGGCGCGTTTACAGTGCAGTCATGCGATAACATTCAGCATAACGGTAACGTAACACGCAAAATGCTTTTAGCCTTTGCCACAGAGCAAGACAAAAACCTAAGTGAGTGGATTGAGCAAAACGTATCGTTTCCAAATGCGATGGTTGACCGCATAACACCGGTATCTAAAAAGAGTGATATTGATTACGTGGTTGATGCCTATGGTGTTAGCGACGAGTGGCCAATTACTTGTGAGTCGTTTACACAATGGGTAATAGAGGACACATTTAGTGACTCTCGCCCAAATTGGGATGTTGTTGGTGCACAGTTTGTAACTGATGTGACGCCTTATGAAACCATGAAAATACGTTTACTTAATGCTGGGCATTCTGTGCTTGGTTTATTAGGTTCAATTCATGGTTATGCCACAATTGACGAAACGGTATCTGATGAATTATTTGCCACATACCTACGTGCTTTTATGGATAAAGAAGTAACGCCAAACCTTGAACCGCTTGAAGGTATTGATCTTCAAAGCTACAAAGATACGTTAATAGAGCGTTTTGCTAACCCTAATATTAAAGACAGCCTGGCGCGTATTTGCAGTGAAAGCTCAGCTAAACTGCCTAAGTTTATTATTGCTACAATTAACGAAAACCTAGTACAAGGTCGAGATATATCGTTGGCTGCACTGGTTATTGCTACTTGGTGTTTATACAGCGATAAAGGTGTAAGTGAAAAAGGCGAAAAGCTTGAAATTCAAGATGCGATGTACAAAGAGCTTAATTCTTACGCGCAAGAGACTCAAACTAGCCCGATTGCATTTTTAAAGTTAACGAGCTTGTTTGGTAAGCTTGAGCATAACGAAGCTTTTACTGCAGAGTATAAAAAATCGATTGCCGCGCTATACGCACCTAATAGTAAAATTAAAGCCATTATGCAGGCTGTACTTGAGCAAAAGAGTAACTAATTATGAGTATTTTAATTAATCATAAATCAGGCGAAAACGTAAGTGTTAGCTGCTTTGGCGAAGTGCTGTGGGATTGTTTTGACTCTGGTAAACGCTTAGGTGGCGCGCCACTTAATATGTGTGTGCGTATTAACTCACTAGGCATTAAAGCCGACATGATCAGCGCTGTTGGCAACGACGAGTTAGGCGCTGAGCTGCTCGGCGAAATTGCGAGCAAAGGCGTAAGCTGCGATTATATTGCTATTAATAGTGACAAAAAAACCAGCACGGTTGAGGTAACACTCGATAGTGGTGGCTCAGCAAGTTATGAAATAGTGGCAGATACAGCGTGGGATAATATAGCGCTTACAGATGAGTTACTGAGTAAAGTTAAAAGTAGCGATGTATTTGTATTTGGCAGCCTAATAGGGCGAAGCGAAACGTCTTTGGCAACATTAAATCAATTAGTTGATGTAGCAAACTTTAAAGTGTTTGACGTAAACCTACGTGCGCCTCACTACACATTAGCAACACTCGTAGATTTAATGAACAAAGCCGACTTCATCAAATTAAACGACGAAGAGCTATACGAAATTGCTAAAGCTATGGGTTGTAAGTTTCATTCGCTTGAGCAAAACTTAGCCTTTATTGCTGCACAAACTAATACCGAATATTTATGTGTAACTAAAGGCAGCCATGGCGCATTACTCACCATTAAAGGCGAAAACTACTATAACTCAGGCTATTTAATTAGTGTTGTTGATACAGTTGGCGCAGGGGATTCGTTTTTAGGCTCGTTAATTTATCAGCTGTGCAGTAGTGATTGCGCACAACATGCGGTTGACTTTGCTTGTGCTGTTGGTGCTATGGTCGCCGAAAGTGCCGGAGCAACACCTACTTTAACGCATCAACAAATAAATGAGTTTATGAACCCATAAATAAATTGGTGATAAGGTATTATTAATTTTTATCGATAACTTATCGGGCAGAATAAAAAAGGCAGATTTACTCAGTAAAACTGCCTTTTTTATTACTCTAAATCTTTACATTCTGCACAGTTAACGTTCAATAAGGCCACGAAATAGGTCTAAGTTATTTTATTCGACTATAGTATTAGCTAAACGTCTTATAGTAAGAATATTAATCCTTTGTTAATGTTCGTCGATTATTCACGGAATGAAAGGCCGGAGCGGCAAACAGTGCGCTCTTTAATACAAATACAAAAAGAGAAACATGCTTTATGATCATCTTTTTTATCTGCATCACAATTTTAATACTGGGTTATAAATTTTATAGTCCCTTTGTTGAAAAGCAAGCAGGTTTAGACTCAACGATTGAAACACCACAACAGCGCTTTAGCGAAGGTGTTGATTACGTGGCTATTCATCCTGTGCGTGCATTTTTAATTCAATTTTTAAACATCGCCGGTGTAGGTCCTATTTTTGGTCCTATTCTTGGTGCTTTATACGGGCCCGTTGCACTAGTTTGGATTGTACTAGGTAACGTGTTAGGTGGTGCTGTTCACGACTTCTTCTCAGGTGTTATGAGTATAAAAGAAGACGGGAAAAGCCTGCCAGAAATAGCCGGACATTACTACAACATTGTATTTAAAGGCTTTATGCTGATATTTACTGCCATGCTACTATTTTTTGTAGGCGTAGTATTTATTATGAGCCCTGCGGGCTTATTAAGTAACCTTGATTTTTTTGAAGGTACAATGCTGGCAAATAACACCTTTTGGGTGTTGGCTATTTTAGCGTATTACTTTTTAGCTACCTTGCTACCAATTGATAAAATTATTACTAAGTTTTACCCAATTTTTGGCGCTTTAATGATTGTAATGACAGTTGCTATTGCAGTTTCGTTATTAATTAACGCACCACACTTACCTGTTGCAGGTGACTTTTTAGCTTACTTTAGTGGTGATCATGCACATGACTTTTTAGAGCCCAACCCGGATGGTTTACCTACGTGGCCATTGTTATTTATAACAATTACCTGTGGCGCTATTAGTGGTTTTCACTCAACACAAGCACCTATTATTGCACGCTGTTTAACAAACGAAAAATATGTACGCCCGGTATATTACGGCGCCATGATGTGTGAAGGTATTGTTGGTTGTGTTTGGGCACTTGCTGGTATTGCAGCATTCCCAGAAGGTTATGCAGGTTTAAAAGCATTACTTGATCAAGGTGGCCCAGGTTTAGTAGTTAATCATATTGCTAATAGCTACTTAGGTGTATTTGGTGGTGTTATGGCTATTATTGCTGTAGCTGTATTCCCAATCACTTCAGGTGATACTGCGTTCCGTTCACTGCGTTTAACTGTAGTTGATGCGTTTAATATTCCACAAAGCTTACGTAACCGTTTATTAGTAGCGATTCCAATTTTAGCAATTGCTTACTTTATGACTAAGCTCGACTTCTCGCTTATTTGGCGCTACTTTGCGTTCTCAAACATGCTGCTTTCTACTAGCGTATTATGGCTGGCAACTAAGTACTTGTTTGACCGCGGTGCATTCCATTGGATTGCCAGTATTCCTGCAGTAATTGCCACAGCAGTGACGCTTTCATATATTATGACAGCGGCAATTGGTCTTAACCTATCAAGTGATATGGGCAAACCAATTGGTGCAGTGGTAGCAGTGATTGGTTTTATTACACTTGCCATAGTGCACTCTAAGCACAAAGGTAGAGTAAAAGTTATTAATTAAAAAATGACTATAAATCATAAGTGTTAATTAAAAACGAGCAGTTAAACCTGCTCGTTTTTTTATGCCTAATAATAAAAGCTCCATCATACTTACGGCTAAATAACATGACTTAATTTAATGCTACCAATATAACTGTTATTATTTGTTAATTGCTTTAACTGAGTTAGGAAAAAAAATGAAAATAGCCGCTGATTTTAGTAAGCGCGTTGTTGTACATAGTGAAAAACTAGAGTGGGTAGCCTCGCCAATGGCGGGAGTACATAGACGCCCTTTGGACAGAGTAGGCGATGAAGTTGCCCGCGCTACAAGCATAGTGCGCTATGCGCCTGGAAGTGAATTTTCGCCGCATATACATACAGGTGGTGAAGAGTTTTTAGTGCTCGATGGCGTATTTCAAGATGAGCACGGCGATTACCCTGTAGGTAGTTATATTCGCAATCCTCCCCAGTCAAAGCACAAACCGGGATCTCAGGGGGGCTGCGTAATATTTGTAAAATTGTGGCAGTTTCAACCACAAGATAGACAGCATGTGTGTTTACACACTAAAAAAATGCAAGGCGTTACGCACCCCCAGTTTAATAATGTTAGCGTAATTTCTTTATATAAAGATAACTTTGAAGAGGTAAGCTTACTGCACTTTAAACCTAACGCCGACATGGTTATAAATGCAAAGGATGGGGCTGAGCTGTTAGTACTTGAGGGGTTGCTTAACGAGCAAACAGATACCCTTATTAAAAATAGCTGGTTAAGAGTGCCTATTAATAGCACTGTTAATGCTAAAGCAGGAAGTACAGGCGCAACAGTCTGGCTTAAAACCGGTTATTTAACTGATGTAGCAAACCAAATCACTCGATTAAAAAATGCATAATTAACCACTTCAAATGAAGTAGCAAAACACCCGTTATAGCTGATCTTTGAGTTGTATCAGTATGAGCGCTAAGCTATCACCTATACTCAAAGTACATTTATTGTAAGAGTACTTATTATGGTTGGTTTAACGCACGGTTTATCTATTGGCATTGAACGCTCAGGAAGTGAGTTTTTTTTAACACTAAAAGCAGTAGGCACATTAACTCACAAAGATTATAAGATTATTACGCCCATGATCGACTCAGCCCTAAGTAAAGTGGATCACCCTATAGTTAAAGTGCTGATAGATGGCTCACAATTAGAAGGTTGGGAGCTTAGAGCTGCATGGGATGACTTAAAGCTTGGGTTAAAACACGGTAACAATTTTAAAAAAGTGGCTGTTTACGGCAATAAAGAGTGGCAAGCAACCTTGGCCAAAGTAGCGGGCTGGTTTGTAGCAGGTAAAATAGCCTACTTTGAAAACGCCACCACAGCCATTGAGTGGCTAAAAGAGTAGTATTAATGTGTGGTAAGTATAAATAAAATAGCAGTAAAGTTATGTGTTTTTATTTTTTAACCTCGGCCCACTGGGCTTTTAGCCAGCGGCTTAGGGTAATAATATCGGTTTGTTTTGCTCGCGATTTTTTATATACAAAATAAAATTTACAGCCGGTTTCAACTCCATGCAATGGCAACTTAACTAAGTGGTTATCGTGCTGTGAGGCAATAAAAAACGCATCAATAAGCGTAATACCTAAATTATAACGCGCGGCTTCTGCGGCCAGTATAACGTGACTAAAGTGATTAACTCTTACGTTTTTAGGCAGCTCAAAGCCGCCGCTTTTACACCATTGCTGCCAGTCATTGGTGCTACGTTGCTCTGACTCATCATACTGCACCGACAACAGCGGGTGCTTCCATAATTCATTGGGCAGCGATTGATTTTTTAATTGCTGCCACATGCCTTTGCCACAAGCAGGGTAAAGCTTTTCTGCAAATAAAAATAAGCTGACAAACTCACCTTTAGGTGGCGTTGTGGTAATAAAACAATCGGCAACACGGTCGCTAAAATCCGCCTCATCTACAATCATATTTAAAGTTAAGTCGATATCTGGCGAGTCATGTTTAAAGCTTTCTAATCGCGGTATTAACCACTTTACAGCTAATGAGCTATAAAGTGCTAAACGAATATGCCCAGGCTCGCCGTAACGTATTTTTTGTGTGGCAGAGGCTAAACTGGTTAATGAATGACTCACTTCTTGATAGTAACGATTGCCCGCGTCGGTTAACGAAAAGCTACGACCACTGCGGTTAAATAGCGGCTCGTTTAAATATTGCTCTAGTAATTTAACCTGATGGCTCACGGCACTTTGCGTCACATTAAGGTGTTCAGCCGCTTTAGAAAAACTATTTAATCGCGCTACAGATTCAAAACACTGAACAGCACGTAATGGGGGTAATTTCATTATTAGTTAAACTCATACTAAAAGTATTTTAATCATTATACATAATTAAACGAATTGCTCTATGCTAGCGTTTTTAATTTGCGGGCACGGAGTAACAATGCAAAAAATATCGGTTGGCTTAGGCATGACATTACTTGTGGTGGGTAATATTATTGCGGTTTTTTCTGATGCTATAATCAAAACTTTACCAGCAGAAAGCCCCACGTTTCAGTTTGTATTTATGCGCCAACTTACCGCAGTATTAATTTTGCTCCCGTTTTGTTTGTCGGCGAATAAAAAACATTTATTTGCCGGTTTAAAATGGCATGCGGTACGCGGACATGTATGGTTATTTGGTATTATATTTATGGTGTTTGCGCTAAAAGCTTTACCGCTTGCAACCGCTAACGCTATTTTTTATGCAGCGCCTTTATTAATGCTGCCTTTAGCAGTAATGATATTTCGTGAACAGCTAACAAAAAGCAGCATAGCTGTGGCTGTTATTGGCTTTATAGGGGTACTTATTGTTATTCAGCCTACCGACATTAATTGGGCGGCTATATTTGCACTTGTAGTCGCAATTACACTGGCAATAAATAATGTACTAATACGAAAGTTACCTAAACACCATAGTATTATGCAAACTTTGTTACTTACCAATTTAGTAGGTATGCCTGTGGGATTAGGTTTGGCGCTGTGGGAAAACGAGCCATGGCATTGGGCCGCACTTATTACTGCGTTTGGCTCTACACTGTTTATTTTAATTTATGCGGGAATTTGCGTGTATGTTTATAGCAAAATCGAATCGAGCCAAGTTGCTAGCGCTGAATATAGTGGCTTAGTGGCGGCTGTCGTTGTTGGGTTATTTTGGTTTGGCGAAGTACCTACACTTGGCTTAATAATTGGCGCATCGTTAATTATTTTACCCTTAGTATGGTTGGCTAACGTACAAAAAAACAAACAGCGATTGGTTAAACGTCAACTCACAAAATAAACTACTGCGCGTGGTGTGCACTGCGCAGTAGTAAAAAGTCGTTTAAGCCAAATAAACAAATGTAAGTTAATTTTCGCTTATATTACTTTTGTAAACCAAACGGGTCGTCAATACTGTGGCTAGGCTCGGTAAACCATTTTGAACCACTGTCGGTCATATAAAAATGATCTTCTAAGCGCACCCCAAATTCATCCGGTATAACCAGCATTGGCTCGTTACTAAAACACATGCCAGCGGCTAGTGGCGTTTTATTACCGCCTACCAAATAAGGCCATTCGTGAATATCTAAACCAATGCCGTGGCCTGTACGGTGCGGGCAACCAGGTGTTTGATAATCAGGGCCTAAACCTTGCTCAGCTAAGTAGCTGCGCGCAGCTGTATCTACGTCTTCACATGGCACGCCAATTTTTGCTGCATTGAAAGCTGCAATTTGTGCTGCTTTTTCATTATTCCAAAATTGACGTTGGCGATCAGTTGCTTCACCAAACACATAAGTGCGGGTAATATCAGATAAGTAATCATGTACTTTACAGCCAGTATCAATAAGTACCATGTCGCCTTTTTTAAGGATTTGCGGATCTTTTACCCCATGCGGAAATGACGTTGCAAGCCCAAATAACACGATACAAAAGTAGTTACCCGGCGCGCCTACTTTTTGATGCGCTAGCTTTATAAACTCTTCAACTTCAGTGGTACTAATACCCTCGTGCAGCATGCTTGCCGTAGCTTGGTGAACCACTAAGGTCATATCCATAGCGCGTTGCATTAACGCCAGCTCATTGGCTGATTTATGCATTCTACAATGTGCTGTAACAGGTTGAGCATTCACTAAATTTAAGCCCGTTTGCGCTTTATTAATACCATCAAAAATAAAGAACTGCGCGCTTTCGTCAATACCAATAGTGCCATTAGCCGCAATACCCATTTCCGTTAATATATTAACAAATAACTGATATGGGTTTTGATGCTCTTGCCAACCACGGATTGGCCCGTCAATTACTTTAAAACCATTGAGTGAGCCAATTTCAAAATAAGGAGCTATGTATTGCACTTCACCTTTAGCAGGCAAAATTGCGCCAACTAAACGCTCACTTGCATACCAACGCATACCGGTAAAATAAGCCAGGTTAGTACCTGCATTTAAATAAATGGCATCAATGCCATTGTTTTGCATATACGTTTGCGCTTTGGCTATACGAGATAAATATTCTGCCGGTTGAATAGGGGTTAAATCGCTGGTCATATTGCTTAAGCTAGCGAGTGCTTGTTCTTTGGTTTGGGTGCCAATACCAATTGTGGTCATAATGATCTCCTCTTTTATGCGGCTATTGTGCTTGTGCGGCAGGTTAACTGCAAGTTGCTTGCGGTAAAACTTTGTAATCTGAGCATGTATTTAATAAAGCCAATGCGCTATATTAATCTAAGTGCTAGGCAGTTTGATTGCTGCGTATGTTGTTTAGTAAACTATAAAAATAAAAACAAAGGTGGTTGTATGGCTCTGTTGTGGTTGGGGGTTTTATTTATAATAATTGGCACTTTACCATTTGTACGCTGGTTAAAATGTAAAGTAAGTAAACGCCACTGGCGGGTTTGTGTTGTAGAACAAATAACTGCCGTGGCAAATAATCAAATAACAGCACCCGAAATGTTGCATCAGCCAACTATGCTAGTGAGTTTTCATTTTGATGGGCAGGTGCACAGTGTATTAGTGGAATATCGTGAAAAAATGTTTACCCGTTTTAAACAAGGTAAAACCTGCACACTGTTAGTTGACAAAAATAACCCGCAGCAGGTTTATAATAACGCAATACTTTGGCAAAGCTACGGGTTAGTATGGTTATTAGCCGGTATTAGTTTATGTGCTTTTAGTTATTTTAGTTTAATTTAGCTTGATTTAAATCCCCTCGTTATCCCTTAATAGCGTTTAAGTGCAGCGCTTTTGAGGGAGCTTACCATGCGTTTTATACTCTGTTTACTCTTCTTTTATCTCATCCTAACACTCGTTTTACAGCTACCAGATTAATTTTACAGTTGCGCAGATGATCAAAAAACTCGTCATTGGTTTAATTATTGCGCGGTGGTTTTTCACGCTGAAATGTAAGTAAGTGGGCTCATTGTTTCCTCTGTGTTTTTGTTATGTTTACTTTATGTTTGCCCTTGTTAATCAATGGTTTGTGACCCCTGTAAAATCTTATACTATCGTTGTTTGCTATATTGAATAACCTCCAGTGGTTGGATAAAATCCTTTTCAAATTGGTTATTACTGATCACAGCTCATTTACTACGAGTTATCGTAGCTGATCATTATTAGCGCCAAAACAGTTAGCTTAAAGTTAACAGCTATATGCCTTTAATTTTTACTGACACAAAGTTAACTAAAAACTCTACCTTTAAAAGTAACTAATTTCGTATTTGTAGCTAGCAACCAGCACTGCTTAGCTAAATTACGGCTGCATTTAATTAAATAGCGCTGCAAATACATTTAATGTAACCCCACAACGACTATGGTAAACATGAAATATAACAAACGAATTAAACCCTCTTTATCACTACTTTCAATATTATGCGCAGCTACAATGAGTGTTCACGCAGCAGAGCGCCCCGCTGGTTTATCGGATGAAGATATTGCATACGTTAAACAGTTAATTAATAATGAAATGCAAGCGCAGGATGAGGCTAAAGCTAAGCAAGAATTGGATAATGGGTTTGAATTTAATGGGTATTTTCGCTCAGGTACAAACACCATTATAGGGAGTGGCAGTAAAAATAATGGCTCTTGTTATTCACTAAACTACCCTAAAAATGATGGGGTTTATTATCGCTTAGGTAACGAATGCAGAGACTACAGCGAGTTTCAGCTGACTAAAAAACAGCAGCTAAATGGGGTTAATTTTAAAGCCGTATTTATGATGGACTTTGCCGGGGATTCAAGAGATCCAACCGCAACGGAGGAGTGGTCTAGACGCTCAAGGCAGCTTTATGTAGAAACAGACAACTTACTCGATAATGGTACGCTATGGATTGGCCGCAGATATTATTACGATAAGGCAGTTGGTAGCGTACATATATTAGATTACAAACATATGCAAAGCTCGGGTAACGGCGTGGGTGTGTCCGACATTACGGTAAATGAAACCGGTAAGCTGCATCTTGCTGCCATCACTTATGGTGGCGAGGGCGAACTTACAGGTAACAAAGCCACTGCAGATACTAACTATCAAAACTTTATGGCCGACGTACGCTATGAAATGGATGTAGGCGATGCGGGTAAAGTGGTATTTGCACTGCAAAACTTATTTGTAAATGATGCAATTGATGAAGCAGGGCTTACCGATGGCAGAACTTTTACAGTGCAATGGCAAAAGCAGTTAGGCAATGTTGATCAAAAAACAGTGATTCAATATGGTACCGGCGCCATGGCGCAAAACCCAGGCGCTGCCGGTACTGATGGCGGAAGCTTTGATTATGCGGCAGATAGCAGCTCAAGTGGCTTTCGTATTTTTAATAATGGCTTAGTTGATATTACCGAAAAATTCAAACTAGATTACATGGTAATGTACGAAAAATCATCTGATTACCACACCCTAAAAAGTGTTGGTGTGCGCCCGCATTATTCAATATCGCCGCATTGGAGTGTGCTTGGTGAAGTGGGTTATAACGCTTATCAAACTAAAACCAATGGCATTGAAAACGATGAGCAAACACTCATGAAATATGCGCTAGCATTACAAGCAACAGCCGACTCTACCGAGTATTGGTCGCGTCCATCGTTACGCTTTTATCTAAGTAACTTTGATTGGAATAAGGCTGCTGGGCAAGAGTCTGGGTTAAGTGTTGCAGGCAAAGAGGGTGATGAAAGTGCCTTAGTTGCAGGCGCTCAGGTTGAAATTTGGTTTTAATACGCAGTATTAATGCGCCATAAAAAATACAATAAAATAAGTTTCGTAGGCGCATTTAGTGCCTACGAAACGTTAATTAACCTCGCTATAAAATTAATCTAAACCATCACTTAATGGTTTTTCTTGGCAATGTTTGCTGGTGGTACGCCATAGGCGTGTTTAAATAATCGGCTAAAATGGCTAGGGCAATTAAAACCCAGCTCATAACACGCTTGGCTAACCGTGCGCCCCTGTAACAATTTACTATAGGCTTTTTTAAGTCTAAGTTGCTGCTGCCACAGTGCTGGGCTAGTACCAAACGCCAACTTAAATTGTTGATAAAACTTGCTGCGACTCATACAGGCAATTTTACACAGCCTCTCTATATCCAATGCTTCATTTAAGTGCTCTTCTATGTATTGCAACGCATTATTTACCGGTGTTTTAAGCTGCGGATTATTGCCATGTTTTAGTAATAAATCGCGACTTTGCTGCTGTAGCAAACGGGTAATAAGCTCGTTTAACGATAAGTCGATTAAATAACCTCGCTGCTCGTCGGGCTCACTAAATAAATGCACTATACGCGCTAAAAGTTGTTGGGTTTGGCTATTATGCTGGCTATGTACCAGCTGTGGTGTATAGGCAAATAAGTCATCGCTGGCAAAGCGTTGCTCAATATTGAGTGCATTAGCCACCTGCGTTATTTTATCTGTACTTATTTCTATGGCAAGGCAGGTAGTAGGCGCGTTTAAAGATGCTTGTTCAAAGTCAATTAACACCCCTTGCTCTGGTGCTAATACAAAGGATTCGTGAGGTAAAAATGCCTTATGGTATTGGCAGCTCTCTACATGCATTACCTTTTTACCACTAAGCATGGCGCAAAAAAGTAATTCTTTTGAATGCAAAGCTACTTTTTGTGCATTTTGATAAGTATCGTAAATACTTAGCTCGCTATTATCGGCAGCAAAGGTCACTTTATTTTCAATTAGCACCTTTAATTGCTGGCGTTGCTTATTTAATTGCGGAGTATGCATTTTAATCCCTTTTAAATCTGGACTCATAGACAACTTTTGTGGACAGCAATACATGCTTTTAAGTGTTTGATAGTTTAATGTCAATCAATGCTGATTAATTATAAAACAGCACTTGATTAAATATAAAGCAAAAAGACTTATTCAATAGCTCGACTTTTAGCTAATAACAACAAGAGAGTATCACTATGATTTATGCAAATCCAGGCGAAAAAGATGCACTAATTACCTTTAAAGCGCAATACGAAAACTACATTGGAGGAGAATGGGTAAAGCCAGTAAACGGCCAGTACTTTGAAAATATTAGCCCTGTAAACGGTAAAGTATTTTGTAAAGTAGCGCGCTCCGACAAAGACGATATTGAACTTGCGCTCGACAAAGCCCACGCAGTAAAAGCGCAGTGGGGTACTACATCGGTTACCGATCGTAGTAACGTATTACTAAAAATAGCCGACCGTATTGAACAAAATTTAGAGTTACTTGCAGTTGCCGAAACGTGGGATAACGGCAAAGCAATTCGCGAAACACTCGCGGCCGATATTCCACTAGCCGCCGATCACTTTCGTTATTTTGCAGGTTGCCTGCGCTCACAAGAGGGCGGTATTAGTGAAATTGATGAAACTACCGTTGCCTATCATTTTAATGAACCGTTAGGTGTAGTTGGGCAAATAATTCCGTGGAACTTCCCAATACTAATGGCAGCGTGGAAGCTAGCCCCAGCCTTAGCTGCGGGTAACTGTGTAATACTAAAACCAGCAGAGCAAACCCCTGCCTCTATTTTAGTGCTGATGGAAGTGATTGGCGACTTACTGCCAGCGGGCGTACTCAACGTAGTTAATGGCTTTGGTAAAGAAGCAGGTGAAGCCCTGGCTACCAACACCCGTATTGCTAAAATCGCCTTTACGGGGTCTACCCCAGTGGGTTCACATATTTTAAAATGCGCCGCCGAAAACATAATTCCATCAACGGTAGAGCTAGGTGGTAAGTCACCCAATATTTTCTTTAGCGATGTAATGGACAAAGACGACGCTTTTTTATCTAAAGCAATAGAGGGCGCAATACTGGCCTACTTTAACCAAGGTGAAGTATGTACTTGCCCATCGCGACTATTTATTCAAGAAGATATTTACGAGCAATTTATTGAACGCATTTTACAGCGCACTGCACAAATTAAACGTGGTAACCCGCTAGATACCGAAACCATGGTAGGTGCGCAGGCGTCTAAAGCGCAATTTGATAAAATATTAAGCTACATCGAAATAGGTAAAAAAGAAGGCGCCGAAGTACTTACTGGTGGCAACGTAGAGCAGTTAAGCGATGATCTTAACGGCGGATATTACATTCAGCCTACGCTATTAAAAGGCACCAACGACATGAGGGTATTCCAAGAAGAGATTTTTGGCCCGGTTATTTCAATGTCGACCTTTAAAGACGAAGCCGAAGCGTTGGCACTTGCCAATAGCTCTGAATTTGGTTTAGGCGCCGGTGTATGGAGCCGCAACATGAACCAAGCGTATCGTATGGGGCGTAAAATTGAGGCAGGCCGAGTATGGACTAACTGCTACCACATGTATCCGGCTCATGCCGCGTTTGGCGGCTATAAAAAATCAGGTATTGGTCGCGAAAACCACAAACTCGCACTGGGTCACTACCAACAAACTAAAAACCTATTAGTAAGCTACAGCGAAGATCCGCTCGGCTTCTTTTAATTTTAAGTACAAAGTTTAAATAAACAACCGTTAAGTAATGACAGCGCTGCATATTTGCAGCGCTTTTTTGTATATTGGTTTAATGAATTTAAAACGACTCAACCGCGTAAACGCTCCTAGCACTAGGATAGTGCGTACCATGAAATTACATAAAAGTTGTAACCCATACTCATTGAAGGTAAGCATCAATCGTGTTTTTGCACACTTTTCATTATATGTGTTCTTTTTTCCGTGTTAAAAAAGGGTGTTTCACACCAGCTAAATTTTATAATTAATACCTGTATAAATTGGCAATAGTTGCGGTTTTGTCCGATAACATTATTAAAAGTCGTTTTGGGGCATTTTAACAAGGGCAATTTTATAACACACGTAATTACTTGTTTACATTAGAGTTGTTTGATGGAATTATTAAGCTATGTAATATACGCCGTTTTGGGGGGTTATAAACCCCCATAGTGGTGTTCTATAAGCTGTTATACCGTTAAAAGGAAAAATTGACATGGAATTAGTTATACCATCACTGGAATTGAAGTCAGCATTCTTTGATTTCTTCGAGGATTATGCAGCAAACGACATTGGTAATATTGAATCGTACTTATTGGGAAAAGAGGATTTTTCTTCGTATATTCAAAGTTTAACTGATGAAAGTAACGGAATTAACTTACGTGAAGGTTATGTCCCATGCAGCCACTTTTGGCTAATTAATGATAATCGATCTATTTTGGGCGTGGTTCGTATTCGTCACAATATAAATAATGAGTTTCTAGCACTGGAAGCCGGTCATATTGGTTATGATATTGCACCATCATTTCGCCGAAATGGTTATGGAACATCGATACTCAAATTGGCTTTAATTAAAGCTAAGGAACTTGGGCTCAATCGAGTACTATTAACCGCTGACGAAGACAATGTAGCTTCACGAAAAATAATAGAAAGTAACGGTGGTAAATTTGAAAATATCGTAATGGGCAAGGTCTTTCCGGATCCATTAGCAAGGTACTGGGTGCGCTGTTAGAAACGGTATAACAAAGCAATCAACACGATGCTATTACACTCGGCATTCGCGGTTTAGAGTATAATTGGTTTGGAAAGTAAGTCGTTCGCACGTGTTATTGCGGCGTTATATGCCAGTCAAATTTAAGGAGCTACTGTGATACCTAAAAAGTTTGATAATAATGATATTTTTAAGTACGACTGTTTTTCTAATTTAGCTCGCACATTGAATAATGAAACGTTAGGTTTCTCAAAATTATCCGACTACAACGATCCATTTGAAAGTGAATTTTCTACATTTTTACATATCTCAAATACCGAAAAACGTAAAAATTTCATGGCGTCTGATGTTACGCAAAAAAAAGAACAAGATGTTTGGGATTCTTACCAAAGAACAATGGATTGGATAAATAACTACTTTAGTACGAAAAGGGTAACGTGTTTTAGTTACTCACCGATAGAACCTCTAATGTGGGCTCACTACGCTGATAAACACAAAGGTGTTTGTTATTGGTTTGATAAAACTGTTTTTGATCAAAATTATACATCAGGTGACGTTGTATATTCATCAAGTTTACCTAAATTACACTTGGATTTTGGGCGCACTAAAAATACAGAAGTAGAACGCCATTTAAATAATTTTATTTTTACTAAATCTCAATCATGGGCTTATGAAAAAGAGTTTCGTTTCTATATTTCAAGCGAAGAGTCAGTACATAGATTCAATCCTGAAGCTTTAAAATTTGTGATTTTGGGTATGCGAAGTGCATCTGAGGTTCGAAAGGTTCATGAAATAGTGCATAGTTTTAATCAACGGAACGGTGTTAATGTCCGCGTGTTGTATGCAAATATGTCATCAGATCGTTATGAAATGGAGATTAATTCTATGACAATCGAAAGGTTTGCCATTCATTGTCCGGAAAGAAAAGAAGTCGATGATTTTGACTTTTGGCAAATAGGCATATAAGTTGCTTAAACGGACACAAACAGCTGGCTGTGCTCGTTCCTCGCTATTATAGCCAGCCATTTTTAGCCGCTTAGCAAAGCGTTAGCAATCAGTTGCTGGATAGCACACAATATAGAGGTTGATTAGGGTTTATGAAAATTAAATTATTGTTTTTATTGGGGATTGGATTCCACGGTTTTGCTTTTGCAGAAAGTGGTTATGAAGTGTTAGTAACGGTAAAAGACGCAAAATCAGAGTTAGTATTCCCTGCTTTTGATGTTTCAAAAACCAATAAAAGTGGCACCTCTCAAGTTGGTGGTTGTACTTATTTGGGAAAGTTGACAGAGCAGGATGGAGCTAGCCTTTTACTAGAAGGGCAAATGTCTTGTGTTTATGAAGATGGCAACTCCTATATGGATATGCCGATATTTGTTCTTAGCTCTAAAGGCGATCGCGCTAGCATGGAGTTAGGTGATGATGAAACAGAAACGTGGAAATATTCTGTCGAAGTTAAGGTGTTGCCCTGAAGATGATATTGCTAACAAGTTGCTGCACGCGGACTCGATACAGTTGTCGCGGTTTTTGCTAAGAGAAAAGGCAGCAAAAACAGCACCAACTTACTCGCCGGTGAGCAAGGCGTTATGTGTTTCAGGAGTGTGGTGATTTCAATGGATAATGATGACGTAAAAATGGTAGAGGCGAAGATAGAATTAGAACGTATTTCTGACCTTCAAAAGTATAAAGAAGAATTTGATAAGCTTGGTTCAAATCATTGGGGACTTAAAGATTTTCTCTCTATTATTGCGCCATTTGGCTTACTACTGATTGCAAATAGTTTCTTCACAATTGAAACTGAGTTATTTCAAATAATGTGTGTTATTTTCTTTGCTTCGTCTTTTGTACAAGGCATGGTTACGGCTGAAAGTAAAAAGACAAATCGCAGAATGGATTTGCTGCTGAAAATCATCAAACAAGATCAGAGTAAAAACACATAACAAGCAAATCAACGGTAATTTTACAGCTGGCTGTTTCGTTCCTCAACATTGTAAGCCAGCAATAAAATCCCATTATTTGGGCGTTGAGGCTATAGAATTACTCTTTTTTAAGAAAAACAGCCTGTTTTATGGGTTCCAAATGCATTACCTAATGCTCTAAAAGCGCTTAGAATTAATTGTAGGAGCTCGTTTTTAAATTAATTTTGGCTGTTGGAGTTATTCTACAGCCTAGTTAGCATTACAAGGAAGTTTATGTCTATTTGCCCTAATTGTACTAAAAACATCAAACCTTTCAGTTTGTCTTTTTCCGTATTTCCACTTTACTTTAAGTGTGCTGACTGTAATGTAAGATTGAAGTTGGTCAGTTCAAAATTATTTTGGATTACATTTTTGCTTTATTTATTATTAATCGTTGTATTACTAACTTATATTCCCTTTTTTACTGAGTACAATATCGGAGTCATCGTTGCAATAACAGGTTGGTTTGCTGTTTATTATAAAATTACACCTACTTTATTCAACAAAGACAATCTTGAACTTTACAGATAATTTAATGCTAACAACACGCCCTGAGGTGGACAGCAAGCACTAAAGCTCACTTTCCACCGCAAATTTTAACAGCGGTGATCCCTTACTTTTCAATGCGATTAAGTAAGTTGATTCATCGTAGGGCGTATGTGTTTTCCAGCACCTAAATAGTATTCTTATCCACTTAAATGCTAATGATCTGATGATGGTATTATGGGGTTTTCCTTTGGCCTCTTGCTGCCGATAATATGCTTTTCCCAAAATGAATAACAAATAGTAAAGCCTGCCCATTCTACAAATGTTTGCCTTAAAAATTTAGAAATTAAACAGACGCCTTAAAGTTTTAACCTGGCGTATTCATGGAGTATTTTATTTAAACCAACCTACATCAAAGGGCTTTTAAGTAGATTGGCATTGTGTAAAGTGCAATATAGTTGTTTTTACTTGTTTTTAAACGGCATGATGAGTAACCCCCACAGCGAGGCATTTTGCTTTGCAGTTGGGTATTCAACCAAACCTATATCTATTTCTGCGTCGACTTTTTTGGCCTCACTTTTATAGCTGCCAAAAAGTTTGTCCCACCAAATTACACTAAAGCCATAGTTTGAATTTGTTTCACTCACTACTTTACTGTGGTGAATGCGGTGCAGTATTTGCGTCATTAATATAAGGCGTAGTGGCTTTTCAATGGCGTTTGGTAGGCGTATGTTTGCATGGTTAAACAAGGCGAGTGCATTTAACGCGATTTCAAATATAAGTACGGCAATGGCGGGTACGCCAAGTGCAGTAACTGCAATAAGTTTTATAAGTATACTAAGCACAATTTCGATAGGGTGAAAGCGCAGGCCGGTACTGGTATCTACATGCGCATCGGCATGGTGTACGCGGTGCAAACGCCATAATAGTGGCACTTTATGAAACAATCTGTGCTGCCAATAAATGAGTATATCGAGCAATATAAGGCTTAGCACTATGGCTATTATGCTAGGTATGGCTAGTTGGTTAAATAAGCCAATGCTGTGCTCTTGATTGTAAAGTGCTACTGCGGTTAAACCAATAGGTACAACTAAGCGCGCAATGATAGATGAGGCAAACACTAAGCCAAAATTTGCAAACCAGCGAGTGCTGCTTTTAATGGGCGATTGCCTTGCGGGTTGTCGCCATTCAAGCAGCATCATTATGACTAAAATGCTAAAAAAGCAACCGAGTCGCCACCAAACTTCGTTAGTCATTATTATTTATAACCTCATTGGCTTCTTGCTGTTTAAGTGTGTGGTAGCCGCCATGTATACGGGTAAATATGGTAATGGCGCAGGCAAAAGCAAATATACCAGCGAGGAGGGCAAAGTGCTGCGGCCAAATACAAAAGGCTATAAATAGCGCTATTGTTTCTGTGCCTTCGGTTAAGCCATTTAAGTAGTAAAAGCTTTTGTATTTAAATTGTGGTTTTTCGAGTTTAAACTTTTCAGCGGCTATGGCAAAGGCTAAAAAGCTTGAACCCGTGCCAATAAATGCAGCGAGTAATATAGCGCCTGCAATGGCGTTTTGTTCGGGGTTTGCCAAAATAAAGCCAAGCGGAATGGCCGCGTAAAATAAAAAGTCGAGTGTAATATCTAAAAAGCCGCCGGCGCTTGAGCTTAAATTAGCATGGCGTGCTAGTGCGCCGTCAAGCCCATCTAAAATGCGATTTAAAACAATGGCAGCTAATGCACCGTACCACATTTCAAAAGCAAGTAATGGCACTGTGAGCAAGCCAATTAAAAAGCCAAATACCGTTAGCTGATCGGGTGTTATGCCGCGCTTATGTATCAGCATTACCACAGGCTTTAACAGTGGCTTTATTACAGGGGTGATAAATTTATCTAACATAGGGAGCCTTGTGCGCTTAAAGTACAGTATTTAAGGTGAAAAGTTTACCGTTTGCAGCGTCGTAATCGCTATGATCGTGCGTTACCATAATGGCAGGCAGTTTATGTTGGCGTATTTGGCTAAACACCAATTCACGGGTATCAACGCGCAGTTGCGTGTCGAGCTTACTAAAAGGCTCATCGAGTAAAATAGCTTTTGGCTCACTTAATAACAGTCGTAATAGGGCAACGCGTGCTTGTTGACCGCCGGACAAGCTATCGGGATGGCGATTGGCCATTCCTTTTAAACCAACTTGCTCAAGTGCGTGTGCTATTTTGTCAATGCGTTGTTTTTTATCCCCTTTGGGCATAGCAAAAGCAATATTACCCGCCACACTTAAGTGCGAAAACAATAAAGCGTCTTGATACAGTACGCCAATATGGCGTAAATGCGTGGGTAAATCATTTATATTTTTACCGTTAAGCCACACCTCTCCACTGGCTTTAAAACCACTGGGTAAAGTACCTGTAAGCCAATTTAATAAGCTTGATTTACCGCTGCCCGATGGGCCCATAATCGTTAGAATTTCACCACCATTAACTTGCTCGTTTAAGCTAAGTAGTCGCTCATTTTGGCGATAAAGCTGACAATTTTTAATCTGTAAAGATGACTGCATTAAAAAACCTTTAACTCAATACTGTTTACTGTGGGAGCTTTACACTCGTGCGCTTTTAAAAAAGTACTTAGGTAAACCCCATGCCAGTATAAATCCAATAAGCGGGAGTGCCATTTGCATAATAGCGTATACGGCACTGGTGCGCCTACTTGCGCCATTTGCCAGGGTAACTGCTTCGGTTGTTATGGTGGCTATACGCCCGCCACCGGCTAAAAGTGTTGGTAAATATTGGCCAAAACTGATCGCTAATCCCAATGCGGCTGCAATTAAAATAGGTGCAAATAACTGCGGTAATTTTACTTTAAAAAACACTTTGCAAGGCGCTGCACCCAAACTTGCTGCAACGCGCGCAAAGCGAGAGTCTAACCGCCTATAACTGCTCGCGAGTGACAAAAATACGTAAGGCAAAACAAACAGTAAATGGGTAAACACCACATTAAAAAATGCGGCTTGGTTATTTACCCATTGTTGTATCCATACTAGGCCAAACAAAAAGGCAATACTGGGTACTAATAGCGGTAAGTAAATAATTAAACTGGTAAAGCGAGAGATGGGTTTGTCGCTTAACTGCTCCGACTCTAAACACAATAAAGTAACCGTAATGGCAAATACAGTTGTTACTAAACCAATAGCTAGGGTATTAAAAAGAGGGTTGCTCATTTGCATTAATGCACTGTTAAAATGCAGTAGTGTAAATTGCTCAGGGAGTGCATTGGGAAAGCGCCAAAAGCCCGCAACCGACCACAAAATAAGGGCAATTAGCGACAGTAAAATAAAACCGATCACTAAAGCTGTGAGTATTATCGTTAGTTTTTGCCAATAAAACCCGCCGTATTCGCGCACCCCGTTAGTGAGTGAGTCGCTAAACAATACCTTTATCGCTTTTTCGCCGCCAAGCCAAAGCGCAAGTAACCCGCCCGTGAGTGCCAGTTGTAGCAAAGCACCGGCTGAGGCTTTAATGCGTAAGTTTAAATCGACATCGTTAAACCAATGCATAATAGCTACCGCTAATGTTGGCGGTGTATTTGGGCCTAAAATAAGTGGCATTTCTACACTGGCGCTGGCATAAGCGAGCACAGCTAAAATAGGTAAACGCAGCAGTGGGTAAAGGCTAGGGAGTATTACTTTAAAAAAGGCGGTCATGGGGCAGTAACCCAAATTAAGCGCAACTTTATGTTGCTGGCGTAATTTTTTGCCAAGCTCAGGCTGCGCCAGTACGCCTAGTGCCATTAATAACAAAAATGGCAGCTCTTTAAGCGTTAACCCTAAAATTATACTAATGCCGAACGAGTCATGCGGAAATAGGCCGTTTGGTGCAAGTTCCCACCCGCTTAACCAAGGCGATATAATTCGCGAAATCATGCCTGAAGGGGCAATTAAAAAACCTACCGCAATAGCCGCTGCAGCGTGTGGGATCACTAAAATAGGGCTCAGTAAACGCTGAATGCGGTTAAGCCAAGGGCTGTTAAAAAAAGCGGCTAAAATCATCAAAGTAATAATAAAAGCAAGTAAGGTACTTATTAAACCGGTACCAATACTTAGCATAGCCATATTTATTAGGCCGGGTGTTTGCCAAAGCATGGTAAAACCTTGCAAGCCAAGTGTTGTTTGATCAAGTGCAGGGGCATAACCAAAGGCGGGTAGTAACACACTAATTAAGCCGCCAAGTACGGGTAAAATAAGTAAAACGAGTAAAAAACGTGGGCTTAATTTTACTATTTTACTAAACATATCATGGCTTTTACGGGCGTGAGGCCCATGGCTTGTCGCCACTTTATTGCTAACAACACTCATTGGCTTACTCCATAACGGGTTTGCCAACCTTGCAGAATGGCGTTTACCCAGCTTGGGTGTGGCTCGCTCAATGTGCGTTTAATACTGTTTAAAGGCAGTGCACTTGGATGTGGTTTAGCTGTTTTAAATAAGGCTTGCTGATCAGGCGTTAACGTTGATTGAATAAGTACGCTTTTATCGCCCCATATATGTGCTTTTTGCTTTTGGGCTTGTGCCTCAGGGCTTAATAAAAAGTTAGCGACTAATTGCGCGCTTTGCGGGTGGCTTGCATTATAAGGAATTGCCACAAAGTGAGTATTACTTAAACTGCCATCAGCCATTGCATAGCTGCGAATGCTTTTTGGTAAATCGTAGCGTTTAACGGCTGCGGGCACTTCGGGTGCTGAAAAGGTAAAGGCAATACTTAGCTCGGTATCGTCTACTAAACGGCGCATTTGCGCGCCACTTTGCATAAAGTGAGTGCCACCACGCCAAAGCGTAGGGTGTAGCTTATTTAAAAAGTCCCACAGTGGGGTTAACACTTGTGCTGTGTTGTTAGCGGTAGCCGCTTGGTTTAACTGCGCTTTAATGCTTTCACTACTTTGCTGATGCAGTATTACTAAGGCGTATTTTAAAAAGCTCATCCCTAAAAAATCAGGCGGCTTTGGGTAGCTAAAACGCCCCTGGTTTTGTGCGCTCCAGTTTAATAATTCGTTTAATGTAGTAGGGAGTTTGTTGTTTGCCTGTTTATTTATTGCAATGCTGTCGTAATAAAAGGTGAGCGATGCTTGCCCCCACGGTGCTTCCATACCGTTTGTGGGTATGCCAAAGTCAAAATTAACTGCAGGGTTATTAGCGGGATCTGTGTAGGCAAAGTGTGGTAGTTTATTTGCCCACTGTTTTAACAACAATGCGTGCTCGCTCATAGTGGCAAAGTTAGCGCCGTTTATCCATACCAGATCAACACTGCCTTGGTCATTATTATGTGCTGATTTTTCGGCCAACACTCGGCTTACTGCTTCGCTGGTGTCGCTGAGCTTTACATGCACTAAGTTAATATTATATTTAGTTTTAACTTGCTGGGCAGCCCATTGAATATAGGCATTTATTTGCGCGTCGCCGCCCCAGGCATAAAAGTACACGCTTTGGTTATTACCAAGCGTTTCAATATTTTCCCAGCGAGTGAGTAGTTCTTTACTCATATTATGAGCGCTGTTATTAGCAAAAGTACTTAAGCTTGTTATTAGGCAAACGCAAAACGCGACACAGTAAACACTGTAACGCGTAGCTGTTTGCCAAAACTTACTGGCGTGCATTTAAATCCCAGTTGTAGTCTAAAAATTTTACTTTCATGTCATTATTTCTAAGCGCTTTTTGCTGAGCGGGTACTAGTTTAAGTGCATCGCTATATTGCAGTAAAAACTGCTGTAGCGTGTCTGCACCTCTAAAACCTTTTTCAAAGTCATCGCCGTACCATTTAAATATAGAGGAGATATTTAGCGTATTTTCCTGCGCAAAATTACGTGTTGTATCAGATAAAAAACGCACCGTTTGCTGTTGCAATTGGCTCTCTAGTTCAGTAGCTGTGAATGCCTCCCCGCGCAGCGCAGGGCAACCAATACTTGCACAATTTACAGCAAAATGAATACGTGGGTCGTTATATTTACCGCTGCCACGAATTAAACCGTGCTCTATGTCATCAAGGCTGCGAGTTTTGCCAAGTAATGGCACAAACTCTTTACTCCATGGTGAGCTAAAAAAGCTCCCTAAGTCTTTAATTGATTTAAGATCTGGGTACTTTGTCAATATAAGTTCAACAGTCCACGCATTATAAGCATTGATTAAAAAAGCGAGTTGCTTAGGCTTTTCCCACGCGTCAAATTCGCTTTGCGTTACAGCCGTTAACGAATCTAAATACGTTTTTAGCTGTGCATGCTCACGTTTTATGGCAGCGTAATCAACCTCAGTACTGTGATTATGGTTAATAGCGACAACATGCTTATTTAACAATGCATTCCAGCTATCGTGCAGGTTATTAGTCGTACTTTGCGCTTGGCTTGAAAGCGACGTTATAAGCGCCGTCGCAAGTAATGTCGCACTTAATAATAAAGGCTTTAATGTTGTGTTAAACATATTAGCCTCGACGCCACGTATGATATTTTTCGAGCAAGTTAAGCACTTTTTCAGGTGCATGAGCGCGTTTCCACTCACCTGCTGCGTACTTATTACCTTCAGCCCAAGTAGGGTAGCTGTGTATAGTACCGAGTATTTTGTTAAGGCCTAAGCCGTGTTTCATTGCCAGTACAAACTCAGCAATCAAATCGCCAGCGTGTTCAGACACCACAGTAACACCGAGTATTTTGTCTTTGCCTTTTGGTGTAATCACTTTAATAAAGCCTTTTGTAGCGCTGTCGGTAATTGCACGGTCTAGCTCTTCAAATTCAAAGCGAGTAATTTCGTAATCTATGCCTTTATCTTTTGCGTCTTGCTCGTTTAAGCCAACACGTGCTACTTCTGGGTCAATAAACGTAGTCCACGGAATAACACGGTAATCTACTTTAAACTTTTTAAGGTTACCAAATAAGCCATTTACCGCTGCGTACCAACCTTGATGGGCTGCAACATGTGTAAACTGGTATGGACCTACAATATCGCCTGCTGCAAAAATATTTGGGTACAGTGTTTCTAGGTATTCGTTAGTTACTACTGTGCGGTTTGTTTCAATGCCTAGCTCTTCAAGACCGTAACCTTTAAGGCGGGCACTGCGGCCAACAGCGCATAGCAGTTCGTCGTATTCAATAGCAATTTCTTCATTATTGCCTTCGTTAAGGCGTTTAACAATAATGTACTTTTTACCGTCGCGCGCTTCACAACGTAATGCCTGATGTGAGGTTAAAATGTTAACGCCGCTTTCGCTCAATGCTTCATGAGCAAAGGTAGACACTTCAAGATCTTCTTTGATCATGATGCGCTCCGCCATTTCAATTTGCGTAACGCTTGAACCTAAACGGGCAAAGCTTTGGGCTAATTCGCTGCCAATAGGGCCGCCGCCAAGTACTACAAGCTTTTTAGGTGCTTCGTCAAGCGCTGCAAATTTATCCCACAAGGTATCGCTTGTTACATAACCAGTTTCTTCTATACCGGGTAGTGGCGGTACAAATGGGCGTGCGCCAGTGGCAATAACAATAGTACGCGCAGTTAATGTTTGCGTGCCGCCATCATTAAGTTTAATTTCTACCGTCCACGGGTCGATTAATTTGCCGTAGCCTTTTACTACGTCTACGCCTAAATTAGTGTAGCGCTCTATGCTGTCGTGCGGTGCTATATCGGCAATTACTTTATGAACACGCGCCATTACTTTTTTAAACGAAAACTGCGGTGTCATGTTTTCTAGGCCGTAGTGTTCACCGTGGCGAATTTGCTCTGCAATTTTAGCGCTTTTAATTATCGCTTTACTTGGAACACAGCCGTAGTTTAAACAGTCGCCGCCCATTTCGCCCGCTTCAATAAGGGTTACTTTTGCTTTAACAGCAGCGGCAATATAGCTTGTTACCAAACCACCAGCACCCGCGCCAATAACAATCATGTTACGGTCGAAACTTTTAGGTTTAGTATAGCTTTTGTATACACGACGTTTTTTAAACACGTTTAAAATTCCTTTAGCAATAAATGGGAATACGCCCAATAAAGCGAATGATAAAATTAAGTCCAACGATAAAATGCCCGATAAACTCTCTATTTGAGCAAGCTGCGTACCGGCATTAACAAATACAAATGTACCGGCTAGCATACCCACTTGGCTTACCCAGTAAAAAGTCCATGACTTGATGGCTGTTACGCCCATTAACAAGTTGATTAAAAAGAACGGAAACACCGGCACTAAACGCAACGTAAATAAGTAAAAGCCGCCTTCTTTTTCAACGCCTGCATCAATGGCTGCTAAACGATCAGGAAAGCGCTTTTTAATGGTGTCGCGCAATAAGTAACGTGATACTAAAAAGGCCAATGTAGCACCTATGGTTGATGCAAACGATGCAACCAATAAGCCTTCAACTAAGCCAAATAAAGCACCCGCTGCCAGTGTTAAAATAGCCGCGCCCGGTAAAGACAATGCAGTAACCACCACATACAATAAAAAGAATCCGCCAATTATTAATAGCGGAGATTGCGCTTTATATTGGCTAAACTGATCCATCGACCCTTTTAAGCCCTCAAGCGTAAGTAGTTGGTGCAAATCAAAATGAAAGAACAGGCCGATGGCGACCGCTGCAATCAATAACAAAAGTATTTTTTTAATCATGTTCTCTCTTCTCTAGCATTGCTGTTTAGAAATTATGCGTAAGCGTCAGTTTTGCGTTTATTGGTAATTCAGGAAAAGCCAAGGTTGCACCAAAATAACCGCCTTCAAATACAGGGCGCCAATTTTTTTGATTGGTAACGTTGTTTACATCTAAGCGTAACTTGGTGCTAGGCGTAAAAGCATAGCTAGTATTTACGTTTAATGTGTACTGATCGCGAATATGTACGGTTGCCAAAAAGTCTAATGGGTAACTCTTTGTATATAGACCTGAAAAACCCGTTTGCCATTTCGAATTAATTGAATAATTTCCGTTAAAGCTAAAAGATTGCTCTGGAATGCCTTGAACTTGGCTACTTGAAGGCGCAAATGCGGTAAAACTAGGAGCGCCCACACTGGTGCCTGCAATAATATCAGGACGAGAATTGTCAAATGCATCGGCTACTTGGGCAGAATCTTGACTACTTGCAGAATTATCGTAGCGGGCGTCAATGTAGCTATAGCCTGCGCTTAACCAATACGGGTAGGCATCGTAAAATACTTGGCTTTCAAAACCTGTGGTGCGAATACCGGTATTACTGCCATCGCGGTTACGTAAACTACGGCGTTGGCTAAATATTGCGCCATCGGCGTACCAATCGCTATTGGTTGGTGCATATTTTAAACCAAATTCAACTAGGGTATTTTCGGTGGCAAAATTTTGCGCACTAATGGTATTGTCGCCGCCAAGTGTAGTGCCGCCAGCCATGCTATTTGATGTGGCTTCGTTGTAACTTGCTGCGCCATAAGTGGTGTAATCATCGTTTAATCGGTAATTAAAACTTACTTGCCCTGAATGCAAAGTGTCGTTAATGCTGTCGCTGGCGGCAATTTGCCCTACAGGTGCTATTGGGTCGTTTGCTTCTACGTCATAAAAGTCAACGCGGTAGCCAACACTGGTATGAAACTTATTAGTCCAATCAGAATCTTGCTGAATAGCCACCCCTGTTTGCCATGAGCGTGAGTCTGTGGTGTCTGATAAGTTAAAGTCGCCACTGCCGTCATTATTAATATCGTACTGACCACCCGGCGATACAAATACACCTGGGCGAAGTTCAATAAAGCGTGCTTGTTGCTCTGCACTTAGCGGTATGCGTCTATTTGAAAGTGGGCCAGTTAAATCTATGGGTAAGTCGGCTTCGGTGGTAAATTGGCTGTAACCTAATACGCGGTTATAACGTACATCAAAGGCAAAAATAGTTTGCTGGTTACTATTCCAAAGGTAGGTAAGCTCGGTACGGTTTTGCGCGGTATCGGCACCCTCTATAATTTCAACAAAGCTGTTTTGTGCAATTTCATCACGTTGTAAATGCTGAAAGTAGGAAATGTTTTTAATTGACGCGTGACTAGAAAGCTCACGTTTATAAATACTGTGTAGCAAGTAAGTAGTGGCTTCGTTTTGATTATCAGGATCGGTCAGTACGGTACTGCGGTCTATTTTAACTTGCCCGGTTGGCGAAATAATCGAACCCGCTAAAGGTACAGTGCTACCATTTGCTTGCACACCTTGGCCGGTAATATAAAGTCCGTCATCTATTAACGCCTGAGTAGGGCGGTTAATACCGGCGTTATCGGTAAATTCAACTTGGTATAATTCAAAATTAAGATCCCAGCTGCTTTTATCATCAGGAAATACACGCAGGGCTGCAAATAAGCTGTCGCTTTTTGTGCCAGAGTAGTCGTAATAACTGCCGTTATCAATATGCTCTGCACTAACTCTAAAACCTACTTTGTCTTTTACTATGGGGGCGCTGTAGTCAACCAATACACGATATTGATCCCATCGTCCTGCCGATAAGCTTGCTTTACCTTTACTTTCGTCTGTAGCGGCTTTTTTAGAGTGTAAGTTTACAAACCCACCATTGCGTTGGCTTGAGCCAAATAATACCGGTGGCGCACCTTTTACTACATCTATTTGTTCTATAGCGTTGAACGATAACGGTACACCAAAGCCATTGTTGCCCGCTTGACGACGTGTACCATCTTGAAAAAGCTCACCTAATTGGCCGCGTATTGTGGGTAAACTTGGCGCGCCAAAACCACTTGCTGAATAGGTATTAGGGCTTACTGCAAGCACATCTTGTAACGTGGTAATGTTAAGCTGCTCTATTAGCTCGCTCGAAATAGGCGTTACCGAACGTGCTATGTCTTTTAGTGCTAAGTTGTCGCCAAATGGGCCATCTATGTTGGCATCTTTAACTGAAAGGCCTTGAGATTTAATAACTTGGCCAGCTACTTCAATGTGCTCTATGGTATTATTGGTTGTTACTGTTGAGCTTTGGGCAGCTTGCGCCAGCAGTGGGGTATTTAATACGCTTGCTAACGATAGGGCTAAGTATTGGTATTTCAAGGGCTTTCTCTTTCTTGTTAATAGTTGATGATGATAAAGACCGAAAGGTGTAAAAATAACTTTCAGTAAAGTTTCGATTCTTTTTATTTTTTAGGGCATAACAAAACAGCTGCGTTTAAAGCGTGCTAATAAAATATTGCCGTTTCATTTGTAAAAAAATAGCAATAGAGTGACGATATTACACAGATTATAAATAATTGCTTTTAAACATATTTTTAAATTGTAGTCTACTTGCCAGCAGTTAACCTATTATATTTATTAGCTTTTATGTACAGCGTTTAAATACTTAAAATAAGCCGTGCTTTAACTGTTAATAAGCTAAGTAGGTAATGGTAATTAAAAATAATTATACTTTTTTGAAATAAAAACCAAGTTATACGGTCTTGATAATTTAATAGTTTATTAATATTTTTATTAAAGGAAGTTTTATGACAAATCCAATCAGTGCCGATCTACAAAACCGTTTGCAGTGGTCTTTACTCTCTCTGCGTGTGGGTGTTTTTATTGTAATGATAATGTGGACGCTGGATAAATTTGTGAACCCGGCACATAGCGCCGGTATTTTTGAAAAGTTTTATGGCATTAGTGGGTCAACAGATATAGTGGCGTATGTGTTAGGTGCGCTGCAATTAGTTTTAGTCTTAGCATTTTTGGCGGGTATTAAAAAGCGACTTACTTACGGAATCATTTTTGTAATGCATGGCTTGTCTACACTTTCATCGTACAACCAGTACATAGATGGCTTTAACAACTTATTATTCTTTACTGCATGGCCAATGTGGGCTGCGTGTTTTGCGTTGTACTTACTGCGCGACCAAGACGTAAAATTTACTATAAAGTAATACATAAAAAAATTGGTTATAAGCCGCTTGGCTTATAACCAAATAGTACACAAGGGAGTGTATCAAAGTTAAAGTTATAGCGTATAAAGTAGTTACTGCAGCAGTTAGTGCATTGCATCGTTGTAGTGCTCAGCTAAGCTTTCTTTTTGCCCTTCGGTAAGTGCTTTGCCGGCTAGTTGAAATACTTCGTGCTCTTCTTCATCTAAGTGATGATGCACTAAATGATGGAGTTTTTTAGCAGCAACCAACCACGCTGGTGAACTCCTATCGGTTTCTTCAAGTTGTTCAATTAATTCATCAATATCATGATGTTCTGCCACACTATGGCGGGCTTTTTCATGGGTTAGATCTTCAAACATCAGTGGGTTATAAAAATAACGCTCTTCAAACTTTGCATGTTGTTTTAGCTGTGTTTTTAGTTCAAGCATTAACTTTTGACGCTCATCTGTATCACCATGAGTTTGAATAAGCGCATCTACTAACTTACGCTGTATGTCATGATCGGCGCGTAGTGCTTCAAAAATATTCATTTTATTTCCTACTTTACTCATTGTTTAAATAATATGAAGCAAATATAAGGCCATTTTTAATACACTGTAATACACTGTAATACAAGGGGTTTTGTTTTTATTACAAAGAGATTATTTGAGAGGTGTGTAAAAATTACTATGCACTGTATAAAGCTAACAACAAAAAGGGCTAATATTGCTACTAGCCCTGTAATAAAATAACTTACTTATTCATAACCGTATTTAGCTAGCTATTTATTTGCGTCTTTTATTGCTTTAAGTTTAGCTGCGTGGTCAATTTCAAACGCGGGCATGTCTTTATTGCCATCGATCAGGTAGTTATCCATCCAACGCATTAAACGTAAGCTGTAGTCGTACTGGGCTGCTACTTTACGGTTACCGTGGCCTTCGCCAGGGTAGTAAACTAAACGCACGTCTTTACCTTGCACTTTCATGTAGCGGTATAGCTCCATTGATTGCGCTGGGTGTACACGAGGATCGTCTTTACCGTGCATAATTAATAACGGTGTTTTAGATTGTCCAGCCCAATAAATAGGGCTGCGCTCTAAGTACCATTGCCATTTATCCCAAGGGTATGAACGAGCATGTACTAGGTTCATTTCGTTAGATATATCGGTAGTACCAAACTTAGATAATTGATTAGATACGCCAACAAACATTACGCTGGCAGCAAAGTGCTCAGTTAATTTTGTTGCGCCCCACGCAGAAGCATAACCGCCGTATGAGCCACCAGTAATACCAACACGTTTAGTGTCTACTAAACCCATATCAACAAGGTGGTTTTTAAAATCAACTAAGTCATCAAACTCTTTGCCTGCGTAGTCATTTTGGCCAAGCTTAGAGTAATCAACCCCTTTACCCGTTGAGCCACGATAATTTGGATAAAATACAGCGTAACCACGAGCTGCTCCCATTTGACCAGGACGTGAGTAGTTAGTTAACCAACCGTCTTTGTCATGGCTTTCAGGGCCGCCATGTACCGACATGATTAATGGGTAACGTGTCCCTTTTTTATAATCAAGCGGATACACAAGTACACCATCAATTTCTACGCCGTCACGGGCTTTTAAATTAATTGTTTGTTGCTTGGCAAAGCGCTTGTCGTTTAGCCACGTGTTTGAATCGGTTAAACGCTCTGCTTTTTTGCTACGAACAATAAACACTTCGTTAGGATGTTTTGCGGTATTGGCGCGCAGCGCTAAGGTTTTATCTGAAGCAGAGATACTTAGGCTTGAGGCAATAAATTGACCTTCTTTAACTATTTTTTTGTATTTATTGCTGCCGGTTTTAATGCTGCCGACAAAGCTTTGGGTGCCTACATTGGCAATAAAGTTTAAGGTATTGCGTTTATTCTGCCATTCAATATCGGCTACGTGGCCGCTAAAGTTGGGTAACCACTCATCTACTTTACCGCTTTTTGTATCGGCTAAAAATAAGCGACCAGTAGCAGGATCGTGTTTATCTTGTGCGCCTAAAATTGCGATATAACGACCATCATGAGAAAGCTCTGCTGTACCAAGCTTACCCTCTGTGGCAAACGACATAGTTACTTGATTACTTGCTATATCAAACAAGTGCCATTGTGATCTTGTGTACTTATCATCAATTAACGCAGTAGGCTGAGTTTTAACCAGTAGCTTTTTGCCATCGGCAGCCCAGTTAACATCACTAACATAGTTAGCTACATTGAGCGCGGCAGGTGAAAGTGGCTTATCGGTTTGTTTTAAATCAGCAATAAACAGCTGTTTGTTTTTTAAACCTTGTTCGTATACCTCTGCCATAAAGCCTAATTTTTTAAGCTCTTTATCAGATTTATCAGCTGCTGGCATTGCCAAAATAGCGAGGTGTTTATTGTCAGGGCTAAGTGCGTAGCTTGAAATAGAGGTATCTTTTAATGACAGTACTTTATGTGCTTGGCCGCCATCAACCGGAATTTGATAAAGCGCGGTAAATTTGTCATCTTTTAATTTTGCTAAAAAGTAGATGGTTTTACTGTTGTTAGACCATTGAATGCTGCTAATACTAACCGAACCGGTAATAAAAGGGCGCTCTACACCTTTGTCGTTAACCACATACAGCTCACGGTAGTTAGTGCCATTTTCATCAACATACAGCTCACGCGGCACCGAACGAGTAAAAGCGACATTATCGCCATCTGGACTAATACTGGTTTGAATAACTGATTGAATTTTTGGGATGTCTTCAACCGTTAATACTGTTGAAGCACTTACCAATGAGCTAGATAATCCCATTGCAAGCACTAAGCTAAGTTTTAACATTAAACTTTCCTTTATATACACGTTAACTTGGCAGTATAGCAAGGCTGATGTAATAGGCTAAAAAATGCGATTAACACACTGTTTATAAAGGTTAATGGATAAAGCGGTGATAAAAGTAATGACGCCAACTTTTATCACCAATGTTGGCGTATATTTTAATTAATGGATAGGTGAGAAAAGCGCGTTACAAACTCTTTTTAGGTGGCAGTGCTACGTTGGCAAAAATTAACCCAGCTACTAGCGACATAAAAATTAAAAACGTTTGCTGGCCTATATGTTCTGCATAAACAAAGTCTTGACCTTCAATAAGCGAGTTTAAGCCAATATAGGTTTTGCTACCCGGTACTAATACAATTAAGCCTTGCATAGCAACAATAGAAGCGGGGGCGTTGGCCACGCGATTAAATAAGTTACTAAATATGCCAACGGCTAATGCGCCAACAAAGGTCCCTAAGGTGTAATCGAGATACATAGCCGAGCCAATACTGGTGCCGTAAGCAATAAAGCCAGATGCGATAGACCACACGGCATGTTTAAGCTTGGTTCTAAATATGACTATTAGGCTGCTACACAGCAAAAATATAGCCAGCCAAGGCGTCCACGCTGGCAGTGGCGCAGGTTGCACAAAGTCGGCCTGTCCAAATAATGCAAAACCAATACCTATGCCAATAAAACCACCAAAGTAGAGTTTAAACAGCAACATGAATGAGTCCATCACCCGCGCTGTACCCGACACTAAGTGCCTTGCTGCAAGTTCTGCTAATCCTAGGGCTAATGCTAAACCCGGAATAAATACAATGATGGACGACAGTACCACTAAACGTATATTGATCTCTGGGGCAAAATAAACACTAATAGCACAGGCAACGATTGACGATACAATTGCTACCAAAGGCTCAAGCATGTGGGCGACACGTTTTGAGCGCCCCGACCAAAGCACAAACAAGTATACAATAGATGAGAGCAACGCAGACCAAGCTACATCAAACCAACTGGTGCCCATTAACATAGCAAACGCACCACCAGATGTGGCAAACGCAATGCCCGTAGTGAGTTTATTGTAAGAGTTAGGAGCAACAAAAATAATGTCTAGCTGTTCGTCCACTTCGTGCAAGGTTAACTTGCCATCAAGCATTTGATTAACTAAGTCGTCGGTGTCGGCAAGTGAGCCTAGGTCGTGATCGCCAGGATCTACCCGTGCAACATGGGTATACTCGTCTTCGTGGCCGTCGGTCCAAATAACAAAGGTAACAGAGGTAGGCGACATAACAAACGACGATTTAAGGTCTAAGTAGGTCGCAACTTCCATTAAATGCGCTTCTAAGCGGTATGCGGGCGTACCATATTTGTGCAGCATTTTACCTAATTTAACGATAAATTTGCGTTTTTCTGTAAAGGTTGCGTTTTTCAAATGCTTTTAAGCCAACGGTTAAATAACTAAGCTAAAAATATAGACAAAATTGCGAAATTTGCCCACGTTTAATGGGCGCGATTTTAAACACTAATTGGTGTGTGTCTAGTCATTTTTAATCTAATTTTTTATTTTTTTCAGCTATCCATTGCGACATGTATTGTGTGCTGCGCATTGTATGATGTTTGAGCATTTGGCCTGTAAAGTTTTTTTCGCGATGGGCGTTTAAATCGCTACTTATTGAATCGACTTTTTGAATTAACGCAGCGCTTAATTGGGCTTTGTCATACAGCGTATTAAGTAGTGTATTGCCATCTTGTTGTGCTTGTTCAAATTCACTTTGATTGTTGTACATTTCAACGGCTGCATTTGCAAAATCTTCGGCGGTGTTTGCTATTTTTCCAGGCCAAGGTAACTCATTATGCATACCTTCACTGCCAATATTAGTGGTAACACTTGGGGTTTGCATAATCATGGCTTCAAGTAATTTACCTTTAATACCTGCGCCAAAACGCAGTGGTGCTAAACATACTCGTGCGCTTTGCATTACCTCAAACGCATTATCGGCCCAGCCTTTAATTAAAAACCCCGATTTAGGGTTGTTAAGTGCAGTTGCTTTTGGCGGCGGGTACGATCCATAAATATGCAGCTCAGCTTTAGGCAGTTGCTTGCGAATAAGAGGCCAAATTTGTTGTAAATAAAGCACTGCATCCCAGTTTGGCGCGTGCCTAAAGTTACCTATGGTCATAAAGTGTTGGCGCTGCTCAAAGGTTTTAGTGCTGGTGGGCAATGTGTTTAAATCGACCATAAAAGGTAAATGGTGTAATAAGCTAGGCTTTATTTTAAATACATCATTAAGTAAACTCATTTCATAGCTAGAAATAATAAGGCTTAAATCGCAACGTAAGATGGCTGCAATTTCGCGTTTTGCTATGTCTGAATGCAAGTCGTTAGTGGTAAATTCTCGCTCGCCTTTATGGGCTTCGTGGCGGGCATTACGCAAACATTGTAGATCTTCGGTATCTAAAATTTTCAGCGCATTCGGGCAATACTTATCAACGCGCCAACCAAACTGTTCTTCCATCATAAAACGGTCAAACATAACGATATCGGGAGCATATGCTTTAACGTAATCGTCAAAACTTTCGCAGTTAAGCGCAATGCTCTTGCTACTAATACCAAAGTCGTCAAGGTTGACCATGTGCTCGGTGCGCAGTGCCGGCGTTGCAAACTCTACTTGCCAGTTTTGGGCTCTAAAGGCATTTAATAACGACATCATGTGCGTGCCTGCAGCAGATGAGTTGGGCTCTGGCCATACGTAGCCAATTACCAGCACTTTTTTCATTGGCTAGGATCTCTTTTTAGTAAGTTTAAATTTACCTATATAGAAACAGGTAAGCTTATTTTTTGTGATGGTTATTACAATAATAACGGTAGTAGTCCAGTAAATTTAGCGCACTAGTTCTACACAAGTTCAATGCTTATAAAGTCATTTTTTATTAATGGGTAATATTAAAAAATATGACGGCATTTACTTTATTCATCAGCATTGTTTTTTAGGTGTACAGCACTTTATAAATAGCGCTGTAGTGTAGCTTAAGTTAGGGTGGCGATAAATCATTTACGCTATTTTGTATAACCTTAATGCTTTATGAATGCGGCAAAACATGTTTAGATAGCTTTATTAAACTAAATAATTACTAAAGGACAAAACATGAACGCTTTTAGGCTGTTAGTTGCCTTTATTGGCTGTATTGCATTACTGCCAATGAGCTATGCAGAGCAAGGATATCAAACGCCATCGGCTGAACTTGCTGCATTAGTAGATGCTAAGTTATCGCCCACCAGTAGTTTGTCAGACGATGGCCAATGGCTGGCATTGTTTGAGCGCAAACGTGTTGTGTCGCTAGATGAGTTGGCAAAAGAGGAGCTTAAACTGGCGGGTATTAAACTCAACCCGGCAAACTTTTCACGCTCACGCGTAAGTGCAAAATACAGTGCGGTGCAAATTAAACACGTACAAAGTGGTACGGTTATTAATATTAATAACTTGCCACAAGGTATTATTCGCGCGCCAAAGTGGTCATCAAATAGTGAGTACTTAGCCTTCGTGGTTGAGCAAAAAAATGATGCGCGTTTATGGTTATACAATGTAAAAACAAAACAAGCTAATGAGCTAAACTCAATTGCGCTAAACTCTGTCCTTACTGCATCCCCCTATGAATGGCTACCCGATAGCAGTGCCTTGGTTGCAAATTTAGCCGTTAATTTAGGAAAAACCAGGTTACAAAATGATAGTCAAAGTACTGTGCCTGTTATTCAGCAAAGTAGCGGCGAAAAAGCCCCTGCACGTACTTATCAAAACTTATTAACCGGTCCGTTTGATGAGGCGCAGTTTAAGTTTTATGGCCAAGGGCAACTCGCCTATATAACGCTTGATGGTCATGCGCAACCGATTGGCCGCCCTGCGTTGCTTAAGTCATTTTCAGTATCACCCGACTCAACCAATATATTAGTGGCAAGCATAAACGAGCCATTTTCGTATCAAGTTCCATACAACCGCTTTGCTACAACATGGCAAATATGGGGAATGCGTGGTTTTTCACTAGTTGAGCTGGCAAAACAACCATTAGCCGATAATATTCCACAAGGCTACGACAGTGTACGTACTGGCAGACGTGACTTTGAGTGGCGAGGCGATCAAGGTGCAGAGGTTATTTGGGCTGAAGCGCAAGATGGTGGTGATATGAAAACCGATGTTGAATATCACGACTTTATTTACAGCTTACGTGCACCGTTTAAGCGCGAGCCTAAACTGTTTGCTAAAGTAGAGCGTCGTTATTCGGGTATAGAATGGGGTAACGATAATATTGCTATGCTCAGCGATTGGCGCTTTAGTGACCGCCAAGTGCGTACTTATATTATTGCCCCACGTGATGCTGATAAAAACCGCATATTATTTTCAGAGCGTAGTTACAACGATGCCTACAAAGACCCTGGTAGAGCACTATATGAGCGCAATGATTTAGGCAGCAAGGTAATAAAAGTGGTTGGCGGACGCTATCTATTTTTACGCGGTAATGGCGCATCAGAGCAAGGTAATGTGCCGTTTTTAGACCAATACGATGTAAAAACTAATAGCAGCAAACGTTTGTGGCAATCAGCGGCACCTTATTATGAGCGTGTTCGTGCGTTACTTGATGACGAAGGTAAGCGTTTTATTACTATTAGAGAGTCTAAAACAGAGCAACCTAACTTTTTTATTCGTGATTTAAATAAACAAAATTTAACTCAAATTACTAATTTTGAGCACCCTTACCCTGCATTTAAAGGCGTAACAAAAGAGCAATTACGTTATACCCGAGATGACGGTGTTGAGCTTTCAGGCACACTTTATTTACCACCAGGTTATGATAAGTCTCAAGGTCCATTACCTGTATTAATGTGGGCATACCCGCTTGAATATAAAGACAAAGCAGTCGCTTCTCAAGTGCGTGAATCGCCTTATGAGTTTACCTCTATTGGTTACTGGGGCCCAATGCCTTACTTAGCTAAAGGTATTGCGGTGTTTGACGATCCTAAAATGCCTATTGTAGGTATTAAGGGCAGTGAACCAAATGATAACTTTAGAAAGCAACTAGTGGCCAGCGCACAAGCTGCCGTAGATGTATTGGTTAAAAAAGGAATTGCTGATAAAAACAATATTGCCATAGCAGGGCATTCATATGGTGCATTTATGGTGGCTAACTTATTAGCGCATAGTGACTTGTTTAAAACCGGTATTGCCCGCAGTGGCGCGTATAATCGCACCTTAACGCCGTTTGGCTTTCAAGGCGAAGAGCGCGACTTTTGGCAAGCCCAAGATGTGTACGCAAACATGTCGCCCTTTTTTCATGCCGAAAAAATTAACGAGCCAATGTTGATGATTCACGGGCAAGAAGATCCGAATTCTGGAACTTTTCCAATGCAAAGTGAGCGTATGTACGCCGCGTTAAAAGGCTTAGGTAAAGAAGCGCGTTTAGTTATGCTACCCCATGAAGCACATGGCTATCGAGCCCGTAAAAGTTTACTGCATGTATTGTGGGAGCAGGAACAGTGGTTAGATAAGTACTTACTTAATGACTCTGCCGAGCCGGTAAAGGTAATAACTGAGCAAGTGGCAGAGCCAACACCGAGCCAGTAGTAAAGTACGTGTTTATGCTGTGAGAGCAAGAAGATCCACTCTAAATCTCACGGCACCTTCCCAATGCAAAGTGAGCGTATGTACGCCGCACTTTAGAGCAACAAAATGTATTTTTGCACTTTATCATCTCAGACTTTTGCCATATATGAGTGTATAAAATTTCCAAATTCAGACGCTTTTTGTTTTTCATAATAAAGGATAAATAACGCGAAAGCCTTGCTGTTCAGGGCTTTCAAGTGGGAAGATGTTTTACTAATAGGTAAAATTTATTTTGGGCTGATACTTTGTTTAAGGGGGAGGTAACCTTACCAAAAATTGGCTCAAGGTGAGCGAGTACAAATGGTCATATTACATATCATTTATCTTTCACCTTAGCTCTTTTTCCTTTACCCTTTCGCCTAGAACCTATTACAACTTTGTCTTTAACCCATTACGAGTTTTAAATGATTGATATAACAGTACTCGCGGTATTTATTCCCACCTTCTTTTTTGTTTCGATCACCCCAGGTATGTGTATGACATTAGCCATGACGCTAGGCATGAGTATTGGCGTGCGGCGCACTTTGTGGATGATGCTTGGCGAGCTACTCGGCGTTGCTAGTGTTGCAGTTGCTGCAGTGCTAGGCGTGGCGAGTATTATGCTTAATTATCCAGAGGCGTTTGCTATTTTAAAGTGGGTAGGCGGTGCATACTTAATTTACATTGGTATAAACATGTGGCGATCTAAAGGAAAAATGTCGGTAAATACCAGCAATGCTACAGCTGTAAGTCGCCAGTCACTGTTTACGCAAGGCTTTGTAACTGCAATTGCCAATCCAAAAGGCTGGGCGTTTATGATCTCATTACTACCACCATTTATAAACATTGAACATGACGTAGCCCCGCAACTTTTAGTGTTGTTAAGTGTAATAATGGTTACCGAATTTTTAAGTATGTTGGCTTATGCAACAGGTGGAAAAAGCTTACGATTATTTTTAACGCGCGGTAATAACATCCAGTGGATGAATCGCATTGCGGGCAGTTTAATGGTCGCCGTTGGTGTATGGCTGGCTTTAGGGTAGTGCTGACATACTGTAGAGTAACTTTACTCTACAGTATTCATTTTAATATGGAGTTAGTTTGCTAAGTTATTTAACTCTTCAGTGGTTTGTTGCAATCTAAATTCACGGTAAAGCATGTCTTCATCATTAGGGCTCAGATTTTTGCCTGACTTTTCAATCAACTTATCGAAAATAGGCTTAGTATTTTCCATAATAACTAATGCACATAGTTGCTTTTGGTTATTTATTTGAGCAAAGCTGACTTCTTTTGCAATACTACCAACAAGGCTTTCTTCGGCTGTTTGGCGGCTTACTTGTGTAAAAGAGCTTTGTGTTTGTACAGAATCTTGCTGCTGCATTTGCTTATTTATTAAGGTATCAAGAACTTGAGCTTTGCTATTAATTTGTGTTGCTAAATCAGCGCGTGCGCTAGCTACGGCCTGTGCTCTACTTGCTGCCATATTACCACTCCAAGGTACACAGCTAGATGAGGCTAACCCTCCTTCAGGTGCGCTTGGCATTAAAACCCAGCTTGGTACAGTATCAGCATTACTAAAGGGGGTTGATTGTGGCTGTTGAGTTGATCCACATGCGCTTAAAAAGAAAATAGTGGCTATTGGTAAAAGTTTATTTTTCATGTTTGATTTCCTTATTATTAAGGTTCCATTGATTAATATTTGCTTGGTACTGCTGTTCAAGCTTGTTTACTTTCTTAAGGTATTTTTTTGTTTCATCATAGGGTAAGTTTGCAATTAAGTGACTGTAAACACTTTCACTATCTAGGTCGTTTATAATAGAAATAGCACGATTAATATTTCGGCTTTTATCAGTATTAAACGCTTTAGCTACATTTCCTGCACCAGTATTGTAAGCTGCAATTGCGCAATATTTACGACTTATTGGATCTTTTATTTTCCGTAAATAACTTTTGTCTAAAATAGAAATGTAAGCAGATCCATAAGTGATATTGGTATCAGGATCAAAAAGCTCCTCTGGTGTTGGCGCTATATCTTTTTTAAAGTGTTTTCTTGCTACATCTAAACCTGCTGAATTAGGTACAATTTGCATTAGCCCAAATGCGGGAATATGCGACTTAGCATTTGGATTAAAAGATGACTCAGCATGCGAAATTGCTAATAACAGAGGTAGTTGTTGTTGCTCGTATTGTAAGTAAAAGTTTAAGTAAGGACTCACTTTTTTATGTAAATATTCGTCAGGGAGTGAAAAAGTACGAGAAGTAATATTTTTATAAGTCACATCATTATCTTTGGTGCTGAGTGATGTGTTTAATTTTTCAATACGCTGCTGTTTTTCTATGGCTAATTGCTGTTTACTTTGTATTGCTTGTTGAGGCTTTAATTGAGTGTTTTTATCAACACTGCTTAGCGACTGTTCATACTGTGTAGTTATTTCTTGTGCTAGCGTTTCTTGGTTCTGTTTTAACTCTTTTTGACTTTTAATTTCACTTTTTGAAATTGCTAAGCTATTTTCTAATTCTTGTTTAGTTGGGCTTATTAATTCTAAAGACGAGGCTAGATTTTTATCAGTTATTAATGTCTCAGCCGCTTGTCCAAGCGTACTGTGAGAATCTAATGTTTCTACAGTAACCGTCATGCTTTGTTCGTCAATAATTATGCGACTTTTTAGGTCTGCACTGTAAACGACCTGCTTTAATGTGCTGCTTTGGATGGGCACAGACCAATGCTTAAGTAATGAATCTCTAAAAGAGTCGTAATCAGCTAAATAAGCTTCTCTAAAATTTGCGTAATCTTGTTTATATTGCTTGCTGAAACTGGTTGCTTCTAAAAGTTGCTGCTTTTTAAACTCAGTAAAAGTGTTCGCACTTATATTTGTTACTGTAAAAGTACAAAGTAGTGGTAAAAACAATGAAAAATGTCGCATTTTGTTCCTTAAAAATAAACGTTAAATTCATATTTAGTAAGTAGTGAATCAGCAATATATTCGCTTGGTAATTCTGAGATTGCGTAAAAAGTTGCTTTATTGGTTGCTAATTTTTTGGTGATAGGTGAAGTAAGCGTTTGCTCGTCACTCATCAAAGTTACTTCATCTAATTTGAATAGATCCTCAGCAACATTTCCCTTTAGCTCAGTATAATCACTAAAGCCACTCGTTAAGTTAAGAAACATACCTTGGGCATTGAGTTGTTTTACTTGCATGTAGTATTTAATGTTATTACTGTCATAAAAAAATTCATTACTATCAGGCACTATTTGTTCAAGACTGTGCTCTTTTAATTTAAAGTTACTAAACGGTACCTTAGGTGAGAAATCGTCAACTAAGCTTTTGTCATAGGATAGGCTATGGACAACAATAGCTACTATGCGAGTTTCTTTATTGATTAAAGTTAGGAGGTATTTATCTTCTTTATAATAACGATATTCGTAACGTTCATCAATTTTTGAAGTTTTAATGACTTGCGGTATACCTATTTGTTTTTGCGCATATGGAAGGTAGTTACCTATGTCTAACTTTGAAATCTTTTTTTCTTCAATTTTATTTGTAAAGTTAGTAATAAATCCATTATATGCTTCTATTGATAGAGCTTTAGTATCTGCCCAGTTACCTAAGCCCATAAGCGCCACCATTAACAAAATAAAATATTCTTTAAGTTTTTTTATAGTTGTTTTTTTTTCTTCAGTAACTTGTTCTGTAGGTGTGCTGTTATTTTCCACGGGCATTTCATTCCTTAAAATATGCGCTAATTAACGGGAGTATCTTTTAGTTTAATAATATCTTCAATTAATAGTGATATGCTGTCTTCATTTGCGATTTGTAGTAATTGCTGCGTTGATCTTTTAGAAAAGCTAATACCTTTACCTTGATAATGATCCTGCCAAAGACGCTTGTTAGTGTGAGTAATTATTTCTAACTGTAACCTAGTAAAAACTTTATTTTGACTACTCTTAACAATTGAGTTTTTTACATGGTAATAAACGTCGCAGGTTGAGTCTGTGATATTAAAGCCATTTTGAATAAACTTAGCGGCTAATAAGCTTTTAACTTCACCTGCTTGCGAGCCAGTACTTTTTATGCAGTTATTCTTAGCGGACAGTTTTGACTGTGCCTCTTGCTTTTTTTGTGCTTGCGCTTTTTGTATATCTGTATGGTTTATTGTTACTCCTGCATAAACCACGCAGTTATTTTTATCTACCCATCGTTCGAATATTTTAGCGTTTTTTAGCAGCTGGTCGCTTGTTATTTTAGCTGTAGAATTAAACTGTAAGTTACTTATGGAATTAGAAGAGAAGAGTTTATTTTCCTCTTTAATTTCTATTTCAGTTTTAAGAAGCTTTGTGAGTGCTTTTCGAGCTTCAAGTGCAGAACGGCGTTCGTCAATTGACTTTAGTCCAGAGCATTGAGAAGAGCCGGAGCTAACATAGAGGGTGTCGGTAACTTTATCTATGCCTATCCAATCAGGGGTTTGAGCTTGTGTTGGGTAGTAATGGGCACAGCTGCAATTAGAGTGTGTTTGTGCCTCTACTGTGAAAGAAAATAAAAGCATAGATATAAAAAGAAGTAATTTCTTATTCATGTTTCAACCAAATAGCCCAGCATTTGCTGGGCAAAGTTTGTTTTATAAACGATTGTGGTTATTATTTTGAGCTAGTTTAGCATTATGTTTGTTACGATCTAACAAACGCTGCTCACCTTCAATAATATACTTTAGCTCATCAACATCCATAGTTAGATTATGAGACTTTTGATAATATGCAAGGGCTAGCTCTAGGTCCGCTGCTCTTTCTGCACAAACAGCATTATTATAATTAATTGCTAGTGATTCAGAATAAATACTTTGAGCTCTACTAAACATCTTACAGGCGTTATCTGGCATATCTTTTTCAGCAAACTCTATTCCCATATCCAGCATTTTTTCAGCATCGTCGGACATATCAGAATCATCCGATTCCATTAATTCAACTAATTTTGTAACGCTATGCGGGGCAACATCTTGAATTAGTTCTTCTGATATCTGAGAAACTGCTTGCCCTAATAGCGCACTATCAGAATTGTGAGGATCATCACCTTCGCAAACTTTACTGCTTACCTGTTGGCTGTATCGTTTTGTGAAAATGATTTCACCAGATTCAACAGATATTGCTTTTGGCTCTAGTATTACTTTAGCTAGTTTTTCAGAGCATCGAACTTTAACATCACGAGAGCGTTTGCATTTATACCATTTGTCACCTTTTTCAACACATTCACTACGCTCTTCGTAATAGGTTGATGTTTCAACATCAGAACCATACAGAGCGGTTACCAAAGTGTCTGCGCCAGTAAGTTTACCTAATCGAGTACGATTATTTGAGTTTGTTAGGTCACCTTCATTAAAGCGCTGTTGAGCAATTACTTTATCAAGCGCTGCTTGATCAACAAAAGTAAAGTATGGCTTGTCATTAACGCGAATAGCTGAAAGGTTACTTTCAATTAAGTTCACTGCATTTGAAGAGCTTCTATCGGTAATAACAGCAATACGTTTTATTTTATCGGTGTTATCTTGATTAGCTGGGCGCATGTAGGTTACAGGTAGTTTTGCTGTTGTTAGTAGATTATTTAAGCCACCAATCATGCCGTTAATTTTACTATCTAAAGCACAACCAGATAACAAAATGCTAGAAATTACAGCAAACTGAATTCCTTTTTTCATTAAATATCCCTATTAAGTTTATATTCATATTTGTTGCTTATTTTTAACAGCTGTTATTAAATGAGTCAATTAAATATAAGTAAAACCTATGGAATTTCATGCTTTTTACTTATTCTTTAGCACTAATAACACACAAGATACCTTTAATAACCTAGTGGCTAAATCGGGAAAACGTTTAGATCCCGGTTCACGCGAAGCGCTTTACGAAGAGTTCAAAGCGCAAAAAGCAATGAAAGACTTAGAAAAAGAACTCGATAATTTAAATAAGTAACTGCGACACCTCATTTTTAATTTAATAGCGTAATTAGCTTTAATTAAATATACAGCCAGTTAGCTTTATTAAGGCTAGCTAGATAATAACTATGAGGGCTAGTAAGCGCTCATTTTTTGTGAAATAAAAATTTACTGACTATTTTAAAAAGGACTAAAAAATGAAAGATATTTTTTTCTTTGAATCTATGCTGACACCTAAAATCATTACTTTTGTATATTGGTTAATGTTACTAGGTGCTGTAATTTCTGGTGTAACCACTATGTTTGTGCAGTACGGTGGTGGTTTTTGGGCTGGGCTTGGTATTATTGTTGGTGGTGTAATTGGCGCTAGAATTTGGTGTGAACTACTTATCGTTTTATTCAAAATTCACGAGAATTTACAAAAAATAGCTAATAAATCAGAATAAAACTTTAACGTGTCACAGTAAGTTTCAGTTAGAAATAAAACCAGACACGTTATTTTATCCAAAAAACTCCGAGAAAACCCATTGTTCGACACTAAGTGGCGTCGATGGGTAGTTTACTTTAACCACTTTGAGGTTCAAAAAGGCTAAAATACATTTGCAAACATAGTTTTAAGTAAATTATTTATAAAGAGGTTAAGGGGGGGCGCTGCGCTTCTTATTCTTTGCTGTTACTAACTGTTAAGCTGTTGTTTTAACCAAGAAATAAACTCAGCTGCGGGCATAGGATAAGCCATATAATAGCCTTGCATACCGGTAATATTAAGTTGTGCGAGTGTTTTAGCTTGCTCTGCGGTTTCAACGCCTTCGGCAATAACATTAAAGCCAAGGTTGTGCGCAAGTGAGATTATAGTACTTACAATGGCAGACCCTCTATTACCTTCATGTATTTTATCAATAAAGCTTTTATCTATTTTTAGCTCATCAACGGGGTAAGTGTGTATATAGGCTAACGATGAATAACCAGTGCCAAAATCATCAATCGAAAACCTAAACCCTTTAGCTTTGAGCTGCTGCATTTGTGCAATATTTTCAGCCATGTCATCTAGTAAAATGCTTTCGGTTATCTCCAGTTTAAATCTTGTAGGAGATATACCAAACGCATCTACAATACTAACAATATTGTTGTATAAGGAATGTGTTATAAATTGGCAGGCGCTAATATTAATAGCAACACAAAATGAATCATGAAGTTGCTGTGTTTGCTCTAGCGTTTTAATTAACATGCAGGCGTCAAACAGTACACTGCTTTGCAATTGATCAATCAGACCAGATTGTTCCGCAACAGGAATAAAGTAGTAGGGTGATATAATGCCTTTTATAGGGTGTATCCAGCGAATTAATGCCTCAGCGGCTATAATATTACCTTGGCAATCAAGTTGCGGCTGAAAGTAAGCCGCAAACTGCTTTTCTTTTATTGCAGTTATAATGTCGCTTTCTAGCTGTAAACGTAAGTCTAATTCGTGTTGCAGTGCCGGATCGTAAAACGCAAAACGATGGCCGCCAAATTTTTTGGCGCTATACATAGCTGTATCGGCCCTCTTTAATACATCGTTGCTTGTTGTGTCTGGGCCTTCAATAAAACTAATGCCAATACTGACGGTAATTTTATAACTACAGTTGTTTATTTTAAAAGGGTTTTTGAAGCAGTCGAGTATTTGGTTGGCACATACTATTGCCTGGCTTTGTGCATTGTTTTTATTACTACTTAGGTGCTTAGGTAAAATTACAAATTCATCGCCACCAATTCGCGCAATAATACCTGCATTTTTAATAACGGTTTTTAACCGCATAGCAACTTCTAGTAAAACCTCGTCACCGATAACATGGCCTAATGAATCATTAATGCGCTTAAAGTCATTTAAATCTAAAAATAATAGAGTGCCAAATGAAAGCTGCTTTTTAGATTCGCTGATCATCAATTCAAGCGTGTCAGTTAGCATGCGGCGATTAGGCAATGTGGTTAATGGGTCGTAAAATACCAACTCTTTAACTTGCTCTTCAGCAAGTTTACGCTCGGTAATGTCGCGTATCATCCATAAAACATGTTTTTTATTTGGCTCATCAAGTAGGTAGTTATTAATAATTGACGTTCTAGCTTCAAAAATATGTCGGTTACCCATACAATTAAGTTCGTACTCGTACAGTTGTACTTGCTCTGTTTTCAGTGTTTTAGTAATGATAGAGATTACTTTATTAGGATCACCTAATGGTAGCGAACTTATGCGTTGCTCATTACTTAAGCTATTACATTGCAACTCGTTGCTAGCACCATAACTTTCAATATACCGCGCTTGTTCATCAAAAATGATTCCTAAATCGGGGATCACCTCAATAAATGCTTTTAATTTATCGTTAGAACGTTGTAGCTCTAAACTAAGTGCTTTTTCTCTTGCGACAGAGCGCGCTTTTTCTATTGCTAGGCCCGATAAATGAGTAAAGCGTTCAATAAGCTTTAAATCTAATGCGGTTGGTGCGTTTGGATGCGTGTAATAAACGGCAAAACTACCGAGCACTTTGTTGTCTGAGGAAAAAATAGGAGTAGACCAACACGCTTGCAAACCATGTGCTAATGCAATAGTTTTATAATTAGCCCAAAGTGGGCTAGTAGCTATGTTACTAACAATAACTTGTTGCTCTGTGTACACTGCAGTGCCACATGAGCCTACATTATCTCCAATTGTAACACCGTCTATTGCTTGGCAATATTCAGGGGGAAGTTTAGGCGCAGCACCGTGGCGAAGTTGGTTGCCCTCTAGAGTTAAAATCGAGCTTTTAGCATTTTTAGAGTCAATTATTGCTTCAATTTGCTCGCAGATATTATGCAGGCACAGGTGTATATCTACACCTGTGCCTGCTCTATAATCTGTTGTTGGGCTGCAAATAATGCTGAATGTTGTGCTGGAGTCACTCAGAAAAGTTCCTAAATAATAGTTAATGTGTCTGAGCGCATAGCGTTAATAAAAACGAGAAATTTATTTTATATTAATTAAGCAGCACCTTATTGATATTGTAAACATTATCTAATTTAACTCAATACTAGAGTCGAATAAAATTTAAACTCTTTTCGTTTTTATTTTTAACTGGTTGTTATCATTTGTTATATATAACAACAATGCTAATTGTTATAAGTGGTGCTTAGTGCCTAAGGTGACTTCAGCGAAGTGCTTTTTTAAAATATCGAGTAACGCATAAGTCTTTGCAGCAATAAAATCTCGTTTTGGCGTTACTGCATACACAGTGTAGTTTGAACGTTGCCAATCTTTATGAAGTTGCTTTAACTCTTTGTTTTTAATGCGTTCGCGCACTTCTGGCTCTGGTAGCATTGCATAACCTAATCCATCGCATACTAATTGAATAACTGATTGCATATTATTTACTTTTATACGCGGAGCATTAAGTGTGTATGGTGCGCTGTTTGGCTTAAATAATTGATAGTTTAAATGGCTGTGAGCTATATGAGCGTGCTGGTTTAATTGTTCAATACATTGATCATTTTTTGCTAAAGGGTGCGTCGCATTAACACAAAGAGCATAAGGCCATTGGGCTAATTTTCGGGCTATTAAATTTGAGTCGTTAAGTGGGCCAATACACAATGCTAAGTCGGCTCCTTCTTTAAGCATATCAACAGGTTCATCTGTCAAAATTAGTTCTATGTTTAATTTTGGGTGTAGCTCTATTAAGCGTTTTAATGGTTCAGAAAGTAACCCAGCGCCAAAGCCAACAGGGGCAACTAATTTAAGTTTGCCACTTGGTATACCGGTTAAATACTGTAGTTTTTGTTTAGTCTGCTCTGCTGTTTGCAGCAGCTTTTTACAGCTTTGATAATAAATATCACCCGCTTCAGTTAAGCTTAATGATCGTGGACTACGATTGAATAAGTTTAACCCAACCTCTTGTTCTAATGTTTTAATTTGCTGACTTACAGCAGAAGTAGTCATGCCTAATTGTTTAGCAGCTAAGCTCATACTGTTTGTTTCTACTATGCGCACAAACATAGTTAACGAGCGTGTTAACTTGATATTCATAGTAATTAAGTTTTCCTTAATTTAATTATTAGCATACTTATATTGCTCGGCAATGCACTTACCCTTAACATCGCAAATGCTAATCATTATCAATTAAGTGATTCTAACACGGGAAACAAGTATGAACACCGCAAGTCGACAATTATTGCCTTTAAGTGCCGCAATTTTATTTACCTTTACAAATTATGCGCAAGCAAATAAAACAAACGATGACATGGAAGTGATGGTAGTCACTGCGTCAGGGTATGAGCAGCTAATTAAAAATGCACCAGCATCTATTAGTGTGATTGATAGAGAAGAGTTAGCGAGTCGTTTTTACCGTGATTTAACCGACGCTATGACAGACGTGCCCGGCGTTATAGTGACTGGCGGTGGCGACAGAAAAGATATTAGTTTGCGCGGCATGGCTAATGGCTATACATTAATATTAATAGATGGCCAACGACAAACATCGCGCGAAACACGGCCAAACAGTGACGGTCCAGGTGTTGAGGGGGCATGGACACCGCCTATTGGGGCCATTGAACGTATAGAAGTTATTCGCGGTCCAATGTCATCTTTATATGGCTCTGATGCGATAGGCGGGGTAATCAATATAATTACTCGTAAAACACCTGAGCAGTGGTACGGCGAGGTGCGTTTAGATAGTACGATTCAACAAAGTAATGAGTCTGGGAACATTAACCAAGCTAACTTTTTTACAGCGGGCTCATTAGTTGATGAACTACTTGGAGTACAGCTATACGGGCAATTTACAAAACGCGATGAAGATGACCTAGTCGCCGGTTTTAGAGGCAAAGAGCAAAATAATCTTAAAGCTAAGTTTATAGTAACACCTAATAAAAATCACGAGGTTACATTAGAGCTTGGCCGTGCTGAACAAACGTTAGATGCGACTGTGGGTAAAACAATTGCGCCACTTGCCCCTGAGGATGAGTGTGGTCGCAGTGGTTGTCCTGAATCAACAACTACACAATACGAGCAAAAAACCATCTCGGTAAGCCATAATGGTTATTATGACTTTGGTAGTTCTAATAGCTATATAAAGTACGATGAATATAATAATAAATCACGCGAAATGCTTATTAAAAATACTGATGCACAAACGATGTGGAGTATTCCGCTTGCGAGTGAGCATAATGCGACATTGGGCGCTTCCTATAAAAAAGAAGATTTAACCGATCATACCAGCAACAAATTAAGTGATGTATCGCAAATAGATAACGAGCAATGGTCTATATTTAGCGAAGATGAATGGCGAACCAGCGAGTTGTTTGCATTAACCGGCGGTATTCGATACGACCATGATGGTAACTTTGGCGGCCATATTAGCCCACGTTTATATGGTGTGCTTAATGCGAGCGATAATTTAACCGTCAAAGGAGGTATATCTACCGGTTTTAAAGCACCTAGTTTACGAGCAACTACGCCAGAATGGGGGCAGGTTAGTCGCGGCGGTAATATATATGGTAATGCGAATTTGGCGCCTGAAAAATCAATAAATTATGAAGTAGGTGTTTATTACGATAAAGGTGAAAAGTTCAGTACCTCGGCCACTGTTTTCTATAATCAGTTTGACGATAAAATATCACGTATAGCTTGCCCATTAACTCAATGCACCGACGGTCCAAATGAATTTGGTTCAGACCCAACAACCTACGTAAATGTTGATGAAGCAGTAACACAAGGGTTTGAGCTATCAGCATCGCTTAAACTAAGCAGTAAAGTAAGTGCAAGCGCTAATTATACTTACACCGAATCGGAGCAAAAAACGGGCACTTATGCAGGAAGCCCATTAAATCAGTTACCAACACACTTACTGCAAACCTCTGTTAATTGGGTTTTAAGCGATGCATTTAGTGCATGGGCACGTATGCACTATCGCGGGGAAGAAAGCCAACCTACAACTGGGCCATCGCAAAGTAGCTTAATTGCTCCAAGCTATACCACAGCAGATTTAGGTGCAAACTATCAATTAAGTAACAACATTAAATTAGGCGTGGGGGTTTATAACTTATTTGATAAAGAAATTAGCGAAGTAGAGTATGGTTATGTAGAAGACGGACGTCGTTATTGGGCTTCTTTAGCATGGCAGTTTTAAGTGCTTTAATTAGCTATTTAATGACTTCTTTTTAAAAAATAAATAATGGCTATATACTAAATAGCCATTATTTATTGTAGTTAGGCATAAATTTTATTGCAGTAAATGCAGCCAGTATTAAAGTTTGTTTAAAAAAGCTGAAAAATTATAAAATGCGGTTGGCTTTTACGCTTGAGTCGCTTATTCTAGCCACATATATGTAGCTGCTTAGTTTACACTTAAATGTTATTACTGCTTGCTACTACTCTATAATCGCACTTAATCCGCAAAGGTAACACCTCGTTTGAACCACCTAGACAACCATAACCAAGTTAATAAAATAAACGTTATTAGCGCCTTTTATTTAGCAGAAAATCTGTGAAAATTCCTAAACGCCTACAACCGCTAGTTGATGATGGTTTAATTGATGACGTACTCAGCAGGCTTATGAGCGGTAAAGAAGCTGATGTTTTTGTAGTGCAGTGTGGCGATCATATTCGCTGCGCTAAAGTTTATAAAGAAGCCAGTAAACGTAGTTTTAAAAAAGCCGCACAATATCAAGAAGGCCGTAAAGTTCGTGGTGGGCGCCAAGCGCGTGCTATGGGTAAACGCTCAAGTTATGGTCGCCAATTAGAAGAAGAGATTTGGCAAAATGCCGAAGTTGATGCGCTATCACGTTTAGCGAGTGCCGGTGTACGTGTACCCGACACCTACGGCTGTATTGATGGTGTGTTGCTAATGGAGCTTGTGTGCGATGACAGCGGCGATGTTGCACCGCAGTTAGGTAATGTAGCTCTTAGTGAAGAAGAAGCGATTAGGCAGCATAGCTTAATGATGCATTACATTAAATTAATGTTGTGTGCGGGTATCATCCACGGCGACTTATCAGAATTTAATGTGTTGGTTGACAGCAAAGGCCCGGTAATTATTGACTTACCGCAAGCTGTTAATGCTGCAGCGAATAATAGCGCCGAAGCAATGTTTGCTCGCGATGTTAATAATATGCGCCGTTATTACGGCGAATATGCCCCAGCTTTATTGCAAACTCAATACGCCAAAGAAATGTGGGCATTGTTTTCTGAGGCTAACTTAACGGCTAACTCCACTTTAACAGGTGAATTTGAAGATAACAGTGAAGCCGCAGATGTTGATGCAATACTTGAAGAAATTGAAGCCGCTCGTGAAGAAGAGCTGGAGCGCTTAGACCGTATTCGAGACGTTGACGAAGATGCTTAAACTTAATTAAATTAAGCTGATGTCTAGCGTTTAGTAGCTAGACATCAAACCGTTGCAGTTAAATTCAATAAAACAAAGGTTAACTTAATCGCGGCCTGAGCCCGTATAAAGCAAAATGTTTTTTTGTTTTAACGCTTTCCCTTTCACCTTGAGTAATTTAGCAGTTATTTCACTCCTATTCCCTGCGCTTTAAAGTACTGCTGTATTTCATTTGTATGTGGTTTAAATGCACGCCAGCGGCCAATAGCTTTGTTGTTGAGCGGTTGACGAACCTGCACTTTACTGGCGGTAGAAACCGGCGCTGTATTTAAATGAAAATCAATACACTGCGGTTGCCACGCTAACTCACAAAACTTAACTAAATCTTTAATTTGCACTTCGGGCTGCGCTACTAACTCCTCGTACTGAACTAATTTTATTGTATTTTTATGCAAACTTTGAAAATGCTGCATGAGTTTATAAAAACGGCTATAAAATTTAGCGGTATCAAGTAAATCTAACGAATAAGCGTAATAAGGGTTATTAATACTAAATAGTTGGCGATAGTTACCAATACAGGTGTCCATTGGGTCGCGCAGCAGGCAAATTATTTTTGCATTAGGTAATGCTTTGGTTATTAAATCAATATAAAAAAAGTTAAAGGGGAGTTTATCAATAAAGTGTTTACTATTACCTGTAACTACACGGGTAGCATTTAAGTAATGAGTGCCAAGTTGCTCAAAGTTAATTTGATAGGCGCTACTCAAGGTTTGGTTATCAAGCACGTGCGGCGAGGTGGTTTTGCTTATTTTTTTAACACACAAGCCAAAGTCTTGCAGCTCCCCTGCTGATTGCACGTCGCTGTGGCTTGATAAAATACGCTCTACTAAGGTGGTGCCAGAGCGCGGCATACCTAAAACAAAAATAGGCTCGTTGCTTGGGTTACCTGAGGCGTTTGGCTCGTTATGCTCAAGGCTTAATTTTTTAATATGTGCAAATAAAGCCGCTGATCCCTCGTTATCAAATGGGCTGTTTTTAAGTTTATCGGCTTTACCTTGTTGCAGTGCTAAAAAGGCATCCGAAAATGCGCCAATATCTTGATATTCTTTTGCTAGAGCATGGCCAATATGTAGTTTTGCATCGGGGTGAGTAACCTGTTCAGCAACCGTTTTTAAGCGTTCAATATGGTTAGTTTGCGTACTTGCCTTAGTTAAATCGCTCAATGCAAAGTGGCTTTGGTGGTGTAATGGTTTTAGAGTAATAGCATTTTCAAACGCATTTTGAGCTTGCTCAAAAAGGCCTAAAAACTTAGCGCAAACACCAAAGTTATAAAAGAACTGTGCTTGCGGAGTTTGTTTGTTATTTGCCAGTGTTAACGCGTATTCAAAGTAATTTATCGCTTGTTCGTGTAAACCCGCTTGTGTGAGTGCAACGCCTAAAGTGTCTGCATCCAGCGCTTTGGTTATTTTGCTAAGTGCAACACTTAATGCGGTTGCTTTGGCTTTTTGTAGTTGTCCTGTAAGTGCGTAACATTTTGCCAGTTGCGCTGTGTATTCAACATTTTCTTGCAAACCTTGCGCTTTTTCAATCAGCTGAATGGCTTTGTAAATTTGCCCCACTTGTAGGTTTACCATAGCTAGTAAAAAATAGCCGTCTGCAAAGTCTGGTTTTTGGGTAACAAGTTCAACTAAAGTTTTATGTGCTTGTTTCACATCACCTTGGTTTAAGTAATTTATGGCGCTTTGATGTAACTGTTTTAGGCTAGGGGGCATAGTTAGCTCGTATAAATAAAAAGGCTCAAATAAATTTGAGCCTTTATGACATAGATTAAGTACAGTTTAAATGTAATTTAAATTATATTTCAAACTTGTAGTTAAATTTAATGCCTACCGTAAGAGGGCGGTTAATGTAATGGCCATAGTTACGTTGTATTTCTGCGCCATTAGCACTTGTAATATCGGCATCTGAGCGACGCACCGATGTAACAGCATATTTATTAAACATATTATCAACATACAATGTAGTTGACCACGCATCTGCTGTTAACTTAGCAGAAATATTACTTAGGCTGTAACCTGGTAGTACGTCACCACTATCACGTAAACCAACTTTTGAAATAACGTCGCTTTGCGCAGTTAAGCCGTAGTTTATATCTAATGTTTTGTCGTTAAACACGTCAGTTTGGTAATTAATACCTAATGAAAACTGATGCTCTGGTGAACCAGGTAAACGATCGCCATCTGCAGCGCCATCAGTACCGTCGGCGTTAAATAAAAATGGTGCATCTGATGTTAGCTCCGCTTTAGTGTAAGCGTATGTTGCATAGGCGCTAAATGAGTCTGATAAAATAGCGCGAGTAGCAATTTCAATGCCTTTTGCGTTAGCACTGCCAGCGTTTGAAAGGTAAGGCAGTTGCCCCACTGCGGTTGCCCCAGTAATTTGCGCATTGTCCCAATCTACGTTAAAGAGTGCAGCGTTAAAGTGTAACTGACTTCTAAACCATGTACTTTTAAAGCCAAGCTCGTAATTGGTCGTTATATCGGCATCAAATAGCATTTCATCTGGTTTACCACAGCCTGTTTGTTGATCATCAGGAAGTGGATCAGGGCACGGAACCAAGCCATTTGAACCACCAATTCTAAAGCCTTCACTTACCGTTACATAGCCCATTACGGTGTCATTAAATTGATACTTTGCGTTAAACTTTAACAGATTACCGTTATCACTTGCTGCATTCTCTTCAAAGTTAATAGCGATATCGTTAGGGCCAGCACCATCATATAATGTATTTGCTAACGGAAAGTCAAAAGCGGCTTTAGACTTTACATCGTATTCGTAAAAGCGCACACCAAGCGTTATATCTAGTTTGTCGGTTATTTGATAACCCACTTCACCAAAAAGAGCCGACTCTGTTACTTTGCTGCTCGTTATTTCTAGGTACTCTAGTGCATCAGGTCTAAGTTGAGTTGCGCCAAAGTTATCAACCGCAAACTGATCAAAACCTGGTGTAAATTCTCTACTTGATGCATCTGTGTCTTTTTTATTATAAAAACCACCTACTATCCAACTAAAATCGCTATCACTTTGTGATACTAAACGCAGCTCTTGGGTAAAAGTATCTACTTCATCAATTTCGCGGGTAAATGTTGAAAATGCTGGAAATTCTTCGTAGCCATAATCAAGACGGATCAGTAAATCTGTTTGGTCGCGTTGACCTTCAGCTTCAAAGCTTGATATACCGGTAGCCGATACTAACTCTGCAAAGCCTAAGTCTGCTTTGAGTTCTAGGCTAAGTAATTGATCTTCTTTCACGCGTGGCTCTTCGTAACGATACGCTGATTCGTACTTACCAATTATATCGCTTAAGCCATTGTTTGCATTTAAGCTGTTGCTATGAACAATTGAACGACCTTCGCTGTCTTGTTTTTGATAAAAATAGTTAAGCGTACCTTCAAAAGACTCACTCGCTTTATAACGAACTGATATACGCCCTGTAGTGGTTGTTTCGCCGTTGGCATCTTTTACTTGTTTAAGGTTGTTGTTAACGGCATCAGTATTGCTCCAATCAGGATCGCTAAGCGATACTCCCGGCTCACGAACAACATAATTGTAATCTACAAAACCCGGATCTTTATATAGGTTTAAGCTAGTACGTATGGCAAGCGTATCTTCAATAATTGGTAAGTTGAAAATAAAGCCGCCTTCACCGCCTACTGAGTCACTTTCTTGGGTTTGAAAAACATCACCGTAAACTTCGCCTGAGGTAAAATCAAGCTCTGGCGCTTTTAGCATGTAACGAATGGCGCCGCCTAATGTACCTGCGCCATATAATGTACCTTGTGGCCCAATAAGTACTTCTACGCGCTCAATATCAACGAGGCGCATATCAACACTTACCGGAATTTCATTAATATATGTTGCTACAGTGCCGCCATCTGACGCTGGACCCGATGAGTTAGTATTTAAACCACGTACAATAATAGGTGAACCTTCGCGGCCACCTTGGTCAGTAATTGTTAAACCAGGAACCCAGCGTGCTACATCGGCAAGTTCACTAATGTTTTGATCTTTCATTACATCAGCGTCAAGCGCGGTTATATTAAGTGGTGCTGCTTGTACAGAGCCGCTGCGTCGTGTTGCCGTAACCTCTATAACTTCAAGTGATTTGTTTTTTGTAACCACTTGTTCTTGAGCTGAAGCGGTATTAGAGAATAAAACCACACTTGAAAGTGTGCTTGAAATAGCCAAGGTTAACAGGCTTGGTTTAAACATAAAAAGTGATCCTAGTGCAATTAGTTATAATGAGTAAGTAAGGGTTTTAGTTTATCAGGGTGGAATACATCTGGGAATAAAAATATGAATTATAATTCACTTTTATAGAATAAATATTATACCTAAGTTTGTTTGGGTTAATAAATAACCACTGGCAACAATTACTTGCTTAAAAAGCATTCAGTAAGCTCTTGCTGCTTAGTTGTTAAAAGCTAAACAGTAGTAAAATTTTATAACAAGATGTGAGTAGCGAGTGACATTACACGGATGAGCAAAACCATTATGCATTTAAATGCAAGCTGAGGGTTAAAGTAACAAGCAGAAATGAGACAAAAAATATGGCCGTTTTCATTAAAAAATTAAAGTCACAAGGGGGTAGGGCGTATTTATCTTTTGAGGTTGAATTTACAGCAGTGCGTTTGTTTTTTAGGCTAGGCAGAGCCTATGTAATGTGGTTATTCCCCAGAAGCAGGCGATAACGACGCATAAATGCCAAACATGTGCTGCCCGAAGGCTTCTATCTAGGGGGAAGTAACTTTTCCTGCATGGATGTAAGCCAGTAAAATAAAGCCGGGGCAGTTATTGAGCCCATTAGATAACAAACTTCGCGCCGGGATTAAATTGCCTCTAAATTGAAAAAATTTTAATCCCTAAGGTTAATACGCCCTAATCGCTTAATGAGGATAGTTTAACTGCTGCTTTGTGGTTTTGAAGTTGAACTGCCAACAGAGGCAATAATTACCAGTAATATTGCCAGCCACTGCCAAATAGACAATAGTTCGCCTAATATGAGTAATCCGGCTAATGCTGCAATTGCGGGCTCTAAACTCATCATAATACTAAAGCCTTGCGACGACATATTACGCAAAGTGATCATTTCTAGGGTATACGGCAGGGCGCTTGAGAGTACTGCAATAGCAATACCTAACGGAATAATATCCCAACTGAATGAAGAGGCTTGCAAAATTCCGCCATAGGGCACAAGTACAATGGCCGAAATAGTCATACCCATAGCCACAGTTGCACCACCAGAGCCTTGATTACCGGTTTTTTTACCAAAAAGAATATAACCTGCCCAACATGCACCAGCGGCAAGCGCCAATATAACGCCAACCGGATCTAGGCTTTCTTGGCCTTTCATATCAGGCAGTAATAATAAAATGCCCGCAATAGCACAGCCTACCCAAAATAGATCACGCTTACGGCGCGATGAAAATAATGCAACTGCTAATGGGCCGGTAAATTCAAGTGCAACGCCAATACCCAGTGGAATACGCTCTATGGCGTAATAAAACAAAATGTTCATACCGCCGAGGCTCAGGCCGTAAATTAAAATAGGAAATCGTTGGCCTGCGGCAGGTAAGTGTTTCCACGGTTTAAAAATCAGGCATAAAATAGTGGCAGAAAAACCTAAACGCAGTGCAGTAGTCCCTTCAGGGCCTACAATAGGGAAGAGTTGCTTGGCAAGCGACGCACCAGATTGAATAGTTACCATAGCGAGCAATATACAAAAAACAGCGAGTAAGAGTTCTTTCGTAGATGAATGCATTATTTTCCTTGTATATCACTATTAAATTTGGCGCATTCTACCTGTTTTTGATACTCGAGGTAAACTTATTCGATAAACAACATATTAAGCAACTTACGCTTTGTTATTGTTAAAGAAAACATATGTTGTTGCGACTGTTAAGCTCGTTGCTTCACAAGCTAAAAAGTAGTTAAAAACGTATGAGCGTTAGCTATTAAACTAACACTCATATTATAAAGCGGCTAATAGGCACTATAGCAAAGGTTTAATTTGTCTCAAACGCTTTATCGTTTGGGTATACAACACCTAATTGCGCGCGAGCGGTATCAAGTACATGCATTACTTCAACACTAAGCTGGTGTGTATTAATATCCGATTGCGGCGCTTTTTGTGTCACCATTTGCATAAAATGATCAACTTCATATTTCATAAAATGCTCGTCAAAAGGCTGCGAAAGTAGTTCACGTTCACCGTTGTTAGCAATAAACTCTACTTTTTTAAGTTGCGACACTGCTTCAATCCGAATGCGGCCAAGTTCGCCTTGTATTTCGGTAATATTATCGCCTTGCGATATTTTTGAGTAGCTGATCACCGCTTGTTTATCGTGATAATTTAAGAGTACATCGCCTGCGCCATCTACACCTGTATCAAGGAGTACACCACTTGCGTGTACACTATTTGGTGCGCCCCACAGTGCTATTAATAAATACAGCGGATAAATGCCTAAATCAACCAAAGCACCATTAGCAAACTGAGGTAAAAAGGTATTTGGGCGCTCGCCATTTTTATATTTATCGTAGCGCGACGAATATTGACTATATTGTCCAATAAACTTACGCGGCGTACCAATTTTTAGCATGGCCTGTTGCAACAGTGCAAAGTTGGGTAAATGCGTGGTCATCATGGCTTCCATGTATAAGCATTGATGCTTTTTAGCGGTTGCTATAATAGCGGCTAGTTCGGCACTATTGGCCGCTGCTGGTTTTTCTCCCAGTACATGTTTACCTGCTGCTAAGCATTGCACTGCATATAACTGATGTAAGCTATTTGGTGCGGCAATATAAACGGCATCTACGTGCTCGTCTTGGCAAACTTGCTCTATTGAGGTAAATATTTTTGCTTGAGTATTTTTTGGGTGTTTAGCTAAAAAGGCTTCGCCGCTCGTTGTTGCGCGCGAGCACACACCATATAAATTAAAATCGATTAAGGTGTTGGCTGCTTTTAATAAGGTATCGCTAATAAAATTAGTACCGACAATAACAAAATTCATGGATATTCCTAAAAAACAATAAAAAGTAGAGGAAAAGTAAAGCTTATCATTTTTTAGTGTGCATATCGCGAGGAGAGAAAGTAAGTATAAAACCACAGGGGGAAAAAGTAATAAAAAGGTTAAACCATCATATTAAAGTAGGTAGGTAAAACCTTTTAACTAATCAAACTATTTAGGACAGTATGTTGATTCAACAGCGTAAGTAACACTATGAGTAACTAGATACTTATTAGAAAGGTAGTTATTCACTGTCTTTTCGCACCATTGTAGTGCATCACCTTGGCTTTCATAACCGTTACCAGAGGCGTTCCAGCATTGCTTTAAGTCATTATCTCTATTTGAGGCAAGTATTGCGTTGGATTGAGTTATCTTACAAGAAGAGTAAGTTGACTTACTTGACCCATCTGAATTTGAGCCACAACCAACAAGAGTTAATGTAAGTGCTAATAATATATACTTTTTCACTTTGATACTCCGTTAGTATTTGTTTTGGTAACGTTCGTTAATTACGACACGGCTTTGACAAGGAACTTCAAAAAAATCATGAACATTATTTTTAAATAATAATTCCGAGCTGTAATAAGAGTTACACTCAAACGAAACACCAGAAGCTGGAAGCACTGTAAATATTTCACCATAAATATCAATTTTAACAGTATCAATAGATAGATTTTGAATTGAGAGATAGTTAGAGTCAGTATGATAAACATCTACATTTTTAATTGGAGATGGTAGATCTCCAGCATTTGCAAGTGCTGAAAACAAAAGCCCTGCAGCTAAGGGGAACTTATAAAGTTTCATAGTCGTCCTTTATGACATTATGGATAATATACTACTAAATCGACATTAGGATGAATGTTGATATTAGAGGCTGTATTGATGTATGGACAGCATATGATAGGAGTATTGATAAGTTACTGCTTTAGCCATCCATAGCATAACAATATCTGTATTATAAATGCAATATAATAAATATCAATAACTAATTGTTTTTATAGATAAAAACTGAACTTAGAAGAAGTTAATTCAGAGTGCTTTTAAACAAATAAAATCATCTGTAATTAGTGCTAATAAATTAGATTAGGGATAGAGAAAATAAAGGGAAACTAAAATGAATTAGCAGATCATTTTTTACTGCGCATTACGCGAGGAGAACAGCCAAACCAGCGTTTAACACTGGTGCTTAATGTGGCTTGCTCTTGATAACCCAATAATTCTGATATGGTTGATATAGTAAGTTGCCCTTGTGTTAGGTAGTGCTGTGCAAGTGCACGGCGCGTGGTATCTTTGAGTTTTACAAAGCTGGTATTATGCTTAGCTAGTTTGCGATGCAAAGTACGTGGATGCATATTAAGCGCCGCAGCAATCGTGTGATTAGAGCACTGATAAATAGGCAGCATGGGGCGCATTAACGCGCTTACTTGAATGGGTAATGGGCTGTTGTATTGACTATTTTTAGCTAAAAAGTTTCGTGCAGCCTCTACGTTTGTCAGCTCCCCTTGTTCAAGTGCTATGCTTAAGTCTTGTTTCGCAATCACAATACCCGCGCTGTTACGGTGCTCTATTACTTTACAGTCAAAATAGCTGTTATAAGCATACTTACTGGTGGTGAGCTTTTGTGGTAAAAAAACCGTGATAGGTTTGCATTGGTTATTACTAAGCTTTTTAATCGCTCCCATTGCTAAGCCAATCGTTAGTTCGGTAGCTTGGTTAATGTTAGGTAGCGGGTTGAGGTTAATTTCGAACGATAAAAATAAGCTTTTATCGTCCTCTAATGGATGAGCCGTAAGCCGAAGAGCAGGGCTGTGCAAATGTAAGTATTTAACCACCCAATCGAGTGCATCACTTAAATAGGTACCGCTTTTAGCGGCAATAGAAATATAACCCAAAATATCAAAACTTTGTCGGCTGGCGAGCTTTAAGCCAAAGCTGGGGCAATTAAATTGTTGTGCGCAGTATTCTAATAATGCTGCATAGCAACGATAGCTTACATATTGGTTTTCGAGCTGAGTAAAATCAACGTTAATATTACACGCTTGCATAATGGCAGTTACATTTGCGCCAAATTCTAAAATTAGCGTATCAATACCTTGTAAAGACGTGGCTCTTATTAAGCTGCTCATAGTTAACCTTTGCTGTTGAGTGTCTAAAAATATCAAGTTTTTATGTTTTTATCTATGCAATATTATGGTTATGGGCAATTTGTGAAAATTATAAAAGGCATGCTATGAATACAACATTTGACTACATTGTAGTAGGCGCGGGCAGTGCAGGGTGTGTTATTGCCTCGCGGCTATCAGAAAATGCCAATGTAAGTGTGTGCTTAATTGAAGCAGGCTCTAGCGATAATACTGCTTTTGTACAAATGCCTGCAGGGGTTGCTGCAAGTGTGCCTTATGGTATTAATAGCTGGCATTACAATACAGTAGCGCAAAAAGAGCTGAATAATCGCTGTGGTTTTATGCCACGAGGTAAGGTATTGGGTGGCTCAAGCTCTATTAATGCCATGGTGTATATTAGAGGCAATAAATACGATTACGATCAGTGGGCGGCCAATGGCAATAGTGGCTGGGATTATGACAGTTTATTACCCTACTTTATAAAAGCCGAAAACAATAAAACATTTACCAATAGTGAGTTACATGGCACACAAGGGCCACTTCACGTACAAGAATTGAATGAGCCAAGCCCAGTAAATCAATGTTTTTTAAATGCCTGCGTTGAGCAAGGGGTGAGTTTAAATAACGATATAAATGCAACCGAGCAGCAAGGTGCTAGGCTTTCACAGGTTACGCAACATAATGGAGAGCGTTGCAGCGCAGCTAAAGCGTACTTAACTCCTCATTTAAAACGTGCAAACTTAACCGTATTAACCAATAGCCATGTAAATAAAGTAATAATAAACAATAATATGGCGCAAGGTGTACAAATTGAACGTAATAAACAGGTGGTTAATTTATACGCCAATAACGAAGTGATCCTCAGTGCCGGGGCAATTAATTCGCCGCAACTATTAATGCTTTCAGGAGTTGGCCCCAGCAACCATTTACACGCACATAATATTAAGGTGATAGTACCATTAGAAGGGGTGGGGGCTAACTTACACGACCACCTTACAGTGGTGCCTTTGTATAGAGCAAAAACCAGTAAAGGCACGTTTGGCTTGAGTATCCTAGGGGCTGCTAGGGTGTTAAAAGGCTGTATAGATTGGTTTAGTAAGCGCCAAGGGTGCTTAACTACTAACTTTGCAGAGTCGCATGCATTTATTAAGTTATTTGATGACTCCCCTGCGCCAGACGTACAGCTAGAGTTTGTGCTGGGTTTAGTGGATGATCACAGCCGAAAATTACACACCGGCCATGGTTACAGTATTCATAGTAGTATTATGCGCCCTAAAAGCCGCGGTGCTGTTAAGTTAGCCGATAGTGATCCGCGCAGCGCGCCGCTAATCGATCCTAATTATTTAAGCCATCCCGACGATATAAAAGTGATGTTACAGGGCCTTAAAAAAACACTACAAATAATGCAAAGCAGTGCATTTGATGCCATTCGTGGTGACATGGTTTACCCGCTTGATATAAATAACGATGAGCAATTGATTGAATTTATTCGTCAAACGGCCGATACCGAATACCATCCAGTAGGCACCTGTAAAATGGGTAATGATCCACTTGCAGTGGTTGACAATGAGCTGCGAGTTTACGCTATACAAGGGCTACGTGTAGTAGACGCCTCAATTATGCCCAGCATAATAACCGGTAACACCAATGCTGCGGTTATTGCTATTGCTGAAAAAGCGGCCGATTTAATTAAGCAGGCTAATCCTTAAATTAAGCGTTAAGCATAAAAGGCATTAAGCCATTGTTGCCAGTCGTGTTCTAGGCGCAGCATTTGCTGATGCTTTTTGGCATTTAAGTGTTTGTTTTCGTCCTCGGTTGCCATATAAGGGCCAACACGACAAAGTGGGCAGTGATTTGGGGTTAAATAATGCGGCAAAGTAAGATGACAGCTTAACTCGCTATGCTGTTTTGGGCTAAATACATAGGTAATACCGCTGGTGTCTTTTACGTGTTTATCACGGTCAACATTGCGAATTTTATAACCAGCAAAGCGGCTAATATCAAACGGCATTTGCCCTAAATACTCAGCGTTTAAATGTGCATTTAAACTGCCTTCTATATTCCACTCCCGATAAGGCTTTACGTCTTTTGAAGTGATATAGCACAGCATTGGGCCATTGGGGTTAAGTGCATACTCGTTAGCGTATTTTATAAATTGGTGCAGTAAAGCACGATTAAATACGTTCATACTGGTTTGTTGAGTATTGTTTTCAAACGCTTCGCGGCCCACAAAGGCAGGAACAAGCGGAAATTGAAAAATAACCACATCAAAGCTATGTAAGTTAACGTTTAGGTTTTGCCAGCAATGGGGTTTTGTAACATCAAAGCTATTAAGTACGGTTACTTTATTGGCTTTTAAAGTGCTTAGTGCATTGTCTTGGTATTTATACTCAATAGTTGCTGCGTCATCAAACGTAGAGGCAACCAACAAACTCGGCTTTAGGTGTTGATGCAGCGCGTTAGAAAACGATAAATCGCCATCGCCCACAGTGAGTATTTTCCATTTGGGATTTAGGTACATAAGTTATTTAATCTGGACTCTGGTTAAGAGATTTACTAACGTATTGAATCATATTTATATTTAATTTTATTTTCTCTAGCCAGAGGTTTTCAGTGAAAACAAGGCGAATTTACGCGTCAATAGCTGGCCTATTGCAAGAAAATTCAACGCAGTTAGCGCTGAAAATAGCTGCTTGAGATCAGGTTATTTAGTATTTTTATCGCTATTTGCAATGATAACGTCGGCGTTATTATTTAGCGCTTGTTGCTCATATAAACGCAGCATGGCTAAACGTGTTTTTAACCCTTCAATGGCCACTTGCTTAAGTATAAGGTTAAAGGTAATTAAAATTGCGAACATAATATGAATAGGGCCATGGGTAAAGCCAGCGTCTATGTCGTAAATAGATAAGCCAAACAAAACAAATAATACCACCATAAGTATTTCAATGAGTTGATTAGAATAAAAGCTCAGACGGCCTTCACTTTTATGATCTTTTTTTATACTAATGGCACAAAAAAATGGAATAACTTTAATTTTAAATACCGCTTTTTTTTCTACGTAGTTTTCGCCAAGCGTATTAAGTTGCTGGCGCAATTGGTCAATCATGGTGTGCCCTTAAGCGCAATAGTTTAAATTAGTTAGGGTAAATGCTCATACCAATAGTAAATATATGGCATACAAACACCACAGAGGTAAGTACAAAACGCATTTTTTGATAATCTTTATGGTAGCTTTGCCATTGCGGTGAGGCTTTTTCAAAAATAAGCACCAACCAAAAGCTTACCGCTAACCATGCAAGCGCCCATTCAACTGGTAAAAATGATAAAAACGGTACAGGTATAACTACAATAACTGCTTTTATAGCATTACTGTAACTTTGCTCACCAGCGCGCCATAAGTTACCCGCCATAAAGGCTAAAATAGCAATGCTGTAAAAAGTAAAAAACTCTAAGTTTACACTGTTACTGCCAAACATTAGTGGCCAACCAACACAGCCTAAAAATGGGAGTAAGCCCAAGTAGCCTAGTTGTATGTGGTTAATAAATTTTTCCATAACAGCACGCCTCGTTTATATGGTGAGTATTTAGCGCGGCTATTGTAACAGTATTACTAATAGCTACCTTAAAAAATTGCGTATAAAAGTAATTTGCCAAGCCACCATCTTAAAAACTGATTGAATCAATCTAAACAATCAATTTTATTTAAATCTTCATTAGCCTTATAGTATTAATCAAGCCAACGCAGAAGGTCGTTTAAAACGATAGCGTTGATTACTTTTTAAATACATTAAACATAAATGAGGAAATACCATGAGCACTTCATTAATCAACACAAAATTACAACCATTCAATGCAACCGCTTACCACAACGGCGACTTTGTAGAATTATCTGAAAAAGACGTACTTGGTAAATGGTCTATTTTCTTCTTTTACCCAGCTGATTTCACTTTTGTATGTCCAACTGAACTTGGCGACATGGCAGATTATTACGCACAATTACAAGAAATGGGCGTAGAAGTTTATTCAGTATCTACCGATACTCATTTTACTCACAAAGCATGGCACGACACGTCAGACACAATAGGTAAAATTACTTACCCTATGATTGGCGACCCAACAGGGCGTATTACACGTAGCTTTGGCGTAATGATCGAAGAAGAAGGCTTAGCACTTCGCGGAACATTTGTAATGAACCCAGAAGGCGAAATTAAAATTATCGAAACTCACGATTTAGGTATTGGCCGTAGCGCTAAAGAACTTGTTCGTAAAGTACAAGCTGCACAATACATTGCAACGCACGACGGTGAAGTTTGCCCTGCATCTTGGCAGCCAGGTGAAGACACACTTGCACCTTCACTAGACCTAGTTGGTAAAATCTAAGTACTCGATTTACCAAGTAAGGGCAGGTAACTGCCCTTAAATCAACGAACATCCGTTTGTTGGTGCCTCCTATATCAATATACTTGTTTAAGCACATGCATTATTTGGCATGGGAGGCTTGCTGTTTAAATTTTCTAAAAGGGTTAAGCCATGTTAGATAACAACATAAAAAATCAATTAAAAAGCCATTTTGAATCGCTTACTCAACCTGTTGAGCTGCTTATCGCCTTGGACGACAGCAAAAAATCAACAGAAGTAGCAAGCTTAGCAAATGATTTAGCCTCACTAAGCGATAAATTTACGGTAATAAACAACCCAGACACAAGCGCGCGTCGTCCGTCAATGGTTGTACATTCACCTATTAAAAACACCCATATTACGTTTGCGGGTGTACCTATGGGCCACGAATTCACTAGTTTAGTGTTAGCGCTATTGCACACTGGCGGACATGCCAGTAAAGCAAAAGCCGAGGACATTGAACAAATAAAGTCGCTCGACCAAGCGCTTAATTTTGAAGTGTATATAAGCTTAAGTTGTCAAACCTGCCCACAAGTAGTGCAGGCTTTAAATACAATGGCAGCAACGAATAATAAAATTAAAGCCACCATGATAGATGGCGCGTTATTTCAAGGCGAAGTAGAAGAGCGCAACATTTTAGCTGTACCGGCTGTTTATTTAAATGGCGAACCATTTAGCCAAGGTGCACTAAGCCTAACCGACATACTCAATAAAGTAGATAGCAAAGGTGCAATGCGCCAAGCTGAGTCGTTAAGTAAAAAAGAAAAGTTTGACGTGTTAGTTATTGGTGGTGGGCCTGCGGGTGCATCGGCTGCTATTTACTCAGCACGAAAAGGGTTAAACACCGGTATTGTTGCAGATAGGTTTGGCGGACAAGTAGCCGATACTTTAGCAATCGAAAACTTTATTTCGATTAAAGCCACCGAAGGGCCAAAACTGGTAGCGCAACTAGAAGAGCACGTAAAAGAATACGATGTAGATGTAATGCATAATCAACGCGCAGCTAGGCTTAGTCGCAATAATAATGGTTACGAAATTACTCTAGAAAACGGCGCGGTACTGAGTGCTAAGTCGCTGGTACTGGCAACAGGTGCACGCTGGCGCGAAATGAACGTGACTGGCGAGCAACAATATCGTGGCCACGGTGTGGCATATTGCCCACATTGCGATGGGCCCTTATTTAAAGGCAAACCAGTTGCGGTAATTGGTGGCGGTAATTCAGGTATAGAAGCCGCGATTGATTTAGCCAATATTGTAGAGCATGTAACGGTACTTGAATTTGCCGATACATTACGTGCCGACGAAGTACTTATTCGCAAAGCTAGCAGTATGGCTAATATTACTATTATTAAAAGTGCACAAACAACCGAAGTACTCGGCGATGGCAAAAAAGTAACCGGTTTAACTTACACCGACCGCGTAAGTGGCGACAGTAAGCAACTCACTCTTGCGGGCATATTTGTACAAATTGGTTTAATACCAAATACAGAATGGCTAAAAGACAGCGAGCTTGAACTGAGCAAATTTGGTGAGATTTTAATTGATGCCAAAGGCGCAACATCACTCCCAGGCGTTTATGGTGCGGGGGATGCAACCAATACGCCATTTAAGCAAATAATAATTGCTATGGGCAGTGGTGCAACAGCCAGTTTAGGTGCGTTTGATTACTTAATTCGCCACAGCGATGAAACAGAGCAAGCTTAATTTAGTTAATCTGCATCAGGTTAGTTAAAAAACGTCTCTTGATATAACAGCAAAAATACACCCATAGCTGTTTGTTCACCCAAGCCGCCCTTCTCCAAAGGCGGCTTTTTTTATATTTAATTTAGGGGTTAAATAAACACTGATTATTTTTGTTTTTTAACATGCAGCGTTTATAAGCTGTATGTTACTTAACCCTGGTAATGCCGACTATTATACACACAGCTCCACCGATCATACCGGCCCATGCTTCTATTGGCGTGTCGCCACTTAGCGCGCGGCTAACTTGTGAGCCAGCTGCTTCATAAACATCATACCCCCAAATAGCCAACGCAACGCCAATAATAATAAGCACAATACCAATCACTTTGTTATTCATAATAGATCCTTACTTTTTAGAGTGTTAGTTAAAAATACTTAGTAAATATACTAGTTAAATAATAGTAAATAAGCTAACGCAATTTATGATTATTTAATAGGTTGAATTTGGTGTGTACTCTGGATTTATATCGCCGCCTACTTCCTCAGGATCTACATCGTTTATGAGAAGTGTTTCGCGCACGGCTTCAATATGATCAAGTACGGTTTGATAACGCTCGCCGTACTCGTATTTAGTCACCTCGATTGCTTTAGGCATGTAGGTAAATGCTATTTTAAGTGCGTGGAGTGCTTCTTGATTTATTTTTTCGTTCATTATTTTCTCTCTTAAATATGTTTTAAACGTAAGCTATGGTTAATAAAATAACACCAAATACAATGCGGTAAATACCAAAACTTACAAAAGTAAAGTTTTCTAAAAAGCGGATAAATAATTTAATTGTAAAATAGGCCACTATAAAAGAGGTAACAAAGCCTACAGCAAGGGCGGTTAAATCGTCAAAAGTAAATAAGTCATAATGCTTTAGCAAATCATACCCAGACGCTGCAGCAAGTACAGGTAAACCAAGTAAAAATGAAAATTCAGCACTGGCTTTGCGGTTTAAGCCACACAACATAGCACCTACAATAGAGCTACCCGCACGGCTTGTACCAGGAATAAGTGCAAATACTTGGGCTATACCAATCCATATTGCTTGCTTATAAGTCACTTGAGTAACATCGGTAGTGGTGCAGTTTTGTTCTTTATAATTGCGCTCTAGCAGTAAAAAAATCACCCCACCAACAATAAACATTACTCCCACAACAGGTACGTTAAATAGTGCTTTTATTACGTCACTAAAAATGAAAGCAATAATGCCTAACGGAATAAATGCGATGGCTACTTTTATCCATAAGTTAAGATGTTTTGGAGTGAACTTATCTTTATAGTTGGCTAGTACCGCTAAAATGGCGGCTAATTGAATAATTACGCCGAATGCTTGATTAGTAGCCGTTGCTTCTATACCCAACCATTGCGCTGCTACAATAATATGCCCGGTTGACGAAATAGGTAAAAACTCAGTAATACCTTCAATAATACCTAAAATAATTGCGTTAAAAATGTCCACGTTCAATGTGTTCCTAAATACTTAATAAAAAATACAATGGGAGTTGCTAATGCTCATAATATTTCATGAGAAACAATACATAACTCACTTATCAAAATTCCGCCATAGGATAAGAGCTTATTAACAATATCTAAAGTGTTTTAATGTTTATTTAAAATAAAGGGCAGTAATTTTAAATAATACAAAGTTAGTTTTGAATTAAGCTAAAAATGCTTTTGCGGCGTCTACACCCATTTGGTAGCCAGTGTTAAGGGTTGCAAGCTTTTTAGTGGTACGGCCCACTTTAAAATTAACTGGTGGCGCTATAATATTTACCCGGCAATCAGCGGGTGGGTTATTAATAAAATCAATACTGTGGTTATAAACATCGGCTCTGGTGAGGGTTGTGTTAATAAGTGCCGGGTAGTTTTTATATATTTGTTTAGTTAACCATGGTGCTTTACTTGGCCTTTTACGATAACCCAAAGGCTGAGATAAAATAACGGTTATTTCACGTGCACCCATTTCATACGCTTTTATAACGGGAATAGAGTCGGCTACGCCGCCATCGGTCATGGCTATATTATTAATTATTGGATAGTCGCGATACGCAATAGGAATAGCACAAGACGCTTTTAATTGCTCGACCATATCGGTGCTGGTGGCTTTTAAGTAATGGGCTTTACCCGATTCGATAGCCGTAGTAACAATATAAAAGTCTGCCGGGTTTTGCGCAAACACTTCGGTGTTTAGCCGTATTTCACGAATGGTTTCTTGCCATAGCCAGTCTAAATCAAATAAATGGCCACCCTTTATAAAGCGCGCAAGATTAATAAACTCAGGACGACATGAATAGTCGGTGATCACTTTGTAATTGCGCATTGGTTGCTTGCATAAATAGGCGGCTACATTTGTAGCCCCTGCAGATACGCCAAAATAACGTGCAAATGGTTGATAGTTTTGTTTTAAAAACTCATCAAGTACACCGGCTGCAAAAATACCGCGCATTGCACCCCCTTCAACAACCAAAGTGTGTTTATGTTGATTTGTCATAACGATATATTCCTTACATCATTTTTTAATGCTATCAACTTAGTTAGCAAAGTGCGAGGGAGGAGGTAGGCGATTATTTATTATAAATACTCAACAAAATAAATGGGCAGTGTTTAATTGCCCGTTTATTGTTATTTTAACTGTTTAGAAAAATATAATTGCTGTAGGTTTTTAAATGCTTTGAACCCACATTACACCAACTTCTTTTTTAGTTACTTTAACTTGCGTACCGGCGCTAATGGGCTGTTTGCTTTTAAGTTGCCAGCTAATGCCAGAATACTGATGAGTACTTAACCCTTCAATAGTCACATCTTGGTTAAGTACAAAAGTCAGCTCTGCAAAGTCGCTATTAACTGGTTTACGCTCAACATTATTTTGCATCCGCTTTAGGGGCTTCCAAAGCAATATAGAAATTGCAGCTGTTATTAGAGTATTACTCCAAAGCGCAGTGGTCATAGAGTCGGCTAATATTCCCATACTCATGAGCAGCCCGGTTATAAATAACGATAAGCCAAAAAATAACAATATAAAGGTAGAGAGCCCCAATACGGCTACTTCTATGATCAGCGCAAGAACCCCAAGTACCATTAAGGTTTGTGGTAAATTTTGGGTAATAAATTCCATACCGACTCCTTTATTTAGTTATTAGCCTTGATGCTTTTTATTTAAGCTATTAATAATGGCCATACCTTGTGCAACCATTGAGCTTGCATCGGTGGCATTATCAGGAAGCAATACAATTGATGACTCTCTGGCAATGGCTTCTTTTGCAGCTATTGCTTTAGTTGCTAAATCAAGCTGAATTGCTTTTTGACCTTGCTCTGTATCGGCAGCTTCACCCACTTTACGCAGGGCTTCGGCTTGTGCTTCGGCAACTGCAATAATTGCTTTTGCTTCACCTTCTGCGCGTAAAATTTGTTCTGCCTTTTCACCTTCAGCACCTAATACCTGTGCTTGTTTACGCCCTTCGGCCACATTGATATTGGCTTGACGGTCACCTTCAGATTCAAGTATTTGTGCGCGTTTAACTCGCTCTGCTTTCATCTGTGCTTCCATCGCTTCCATTACAGATTGTGGTGGCACAATATCTTTTATTTCGTAACGTAATACTTGAATGCCCCAAGGCTCTGCCGCTTGGTTGATAGAAGTTACAATATTAGTGTTCAGTACGTCACGCTCTTCAAAAGTTTTATCTAATTCCATTTTACCAAGCTCAGAACGCATGGTTGTTTGCGAAAGCTGAGTTACAGCAAATATGTAATCATCAACGCCGTAGGTTGCTTTATATGGGTCAAGCACACGGAAATACAAAACACCATCTACAGTAAGCGAAATATTATCTTTAGTGATTGCCGACTGTGAAGGCACGTCTTGTGCTTGTTCTTTTAAACTGCGATCTGCAGCAATACGATCAATAAATGGGATGATAAAGTTTAGACCTGCTTCTTTAGTTGATTGATACTTACCAAAGCGTTCTATTAACCAAGCGCGGTTTTGTGGTACAAATTTGACACTACTTTTTAGCAGTACTAAAACAAAAATGAGTAAAAATGCTTCAACGGTAAATATTGTATTGAGCACTTGTGCAATCGGGTCCATGTAAATATTCCTTCTAATAATAAAGAGTTAACAAGTTGAATTGTTAGTGTTGTTTATAATTTCAACGTTGCTAGAGTAACATTACTGATGTGGTTTCACTATAAAATAGTCAGGGTCTGTTGATCTTTCAAGGTTAAATTTACAGCAGTGTGTTTGGTATTTAGGCAAGGCAGAGCCTATGTGGTGTGGTTATTCCCCATAAATAGGCGATAACGTAGCATCAATGCCAAACATGCGCTGCCCGAAGGGTTCTGCCTAGGGGCGATTGACTCTTTGTTACTCGGTTTTCACTTAGCCCACTAGGTTACAAACCTCGCGCCGTGATTAAATCGCCCCTAGTTTGAACAAATTTTAATCCGCAAGGGTCAACAGATGTATGGACTCCCACTTCCATCAGAAGTAACGTAATAAGTGTTCAAACTTTTACTAAGGAGCCCATACATGTTGAATTGTAATGTGATAGCGATTGATTTAGCAAAAAATTTATTTCAAGTTTGCAAAACGCAAAGCAATGGCAAAGTTATTTATAACAAAACAATAAGCAGAGCCAAGCTTAAAGAGTTATTAATTAAAGAACAGCAATCTTTAGTTGCTATGGAATCATGTGGTGGAACGCATTATTGGGCGCAATTTGCTAAACAGGCAGGGCACCAGATCAAAGCGATCAACGCGCGACAGGTAAAAGCGTTTCGTCAAGGGCAGAAAACCGATGCAAATGATGCGCTGGCTATTTCAGTTGCAGCGAGACAGCCTCATATAAAAGGAAGTCGTTTACTTTCAGTGCAAGAGCAATGCTTACAAGGCATTGAATGTATGCGTGATTTATTAGTCAAACAAAAAGTCAGCTTAGGTAATCAACTAAGAGCTTTATTGTTAGAGTTTGGTTATCCAATTGCTCAAGGGGATACGAAGTTGACCCAAGCGATACCTGAGATATTAGAAGATGCTGAAAACAGCCTAACAGGCGCTTTTCGCTTCACAATTAACCGAGTTTATCAGCGTTTTACTGAGGCGGTCGAAGAGGTGAAGCTGATTGAAAAGCAATTGCATGAAGTAATTAAAGAAGATCAAACCTGTATACGCTTGCAAGCATTAGAAGGCGTGGGACCGGTCTGTGCAATACTGATTAAAATAGCACTAGGTAATACAACCCATTTTAAAAATGGTCGAGAAGCTGCGGCCTGCTTTGGTCTAACACCAGTACAGCATAGTAGCGGGGGAAAACAAAAGATAGGCTCGATATCTAAAGTAATAGGAAATAAGAAGCTGCGTAGTGCTTTGTATAAAGGCGCATTAGCTGTTGTTTCACAACTAGAAAAAAGAGAAGTTCGTAGCCAAAAAGATATATGGTTAAAAGAATTAAGTGTACGTCGAGGCAAAAAAGTAGCCGCAATAGCGTTAGCAAATAAAACAATCAGAACGGCTTTTGCAATGCAAAAGCATAACAAAGATTATCAGCCACAATTACTTGTGGCTTAAAAACTTGTCAGAAAGATCGATTGAAATAGGTAAGACCGACCTTCAATAGACTGTTAGGGTCTGAAGTTTGAAAAACTGCTCAACAGAAAAGTCATGAAGGTGCGAATACATTTGAGGCCAGGGGTAGCTCCTCAATTTGAGCCCGTATATAAGCTAGCATCTAATTTATTTCAATTTTATTTTTGACATTAATAGGGAGTCCATATAAGACCCTAGTAAGGTGATATTCAATTACTTTCAAAAAACTGACAAATTTTATTACGGCCCGTTTCTTTAGCTTCATATAAGGCTGCATCAGCATTATTAATAATTGTTTCGGGGCGGGTGTTTTTAGTTGGATATGTACTATAAAAGCCCACGCTAAGTGTGAGTGTTTTTGCAACACTAGAGTCGCTATGTACTATGTTTAGCAGCGCTATTTTTTGTTGTAATAATAATGCAAATTGATGGCACTCTGCTGCGTTAAGCGAAGGCAAAATAATTGCAAATTCCTCCCCACCATAACGCGCAGCTAAATCACCTTCGCGCCTGCAAAGTTTATTTAGTGTTTTAGCAACTTGCTTAAGTGCGTCATCGCCTTTTTGGTGGCCATAATTGTCGTTATAGCGTTTAAAAAAGTCTATATCGCACATAATTAAGCTAAGTGAATGCTTATTACGAGCACAACGTTGTATTTCACTTTTAAGTGTTTCATCAAAACAGCGGCGATTGGCAATATTAGTTAAACCATCGGTATTAACTAATAAACTTAATTTTTGATTAGCAGTAATAAGTTGTTGCTGGGCTAGTTGCAGCTTTTTTTTGTAATCTATATTTTTTAATGCGTTGGCAATTATTTCGCCCACTAATTTTATTCTGATCAGATCAATGTGTGTCCATGCGCGCTTAAAATTAACACAGTCACAGCCTATAAAACCAATAAGCTCTTTATCAAAAAGGAGCCCTATGCATAAAACAGATTGTATTTTTTGTATCTGAAACTCAACTTTTTCAGCGTTTGCTGCTTGAGGTAATTTTAAAACATCGTTTACCTGAAACAAATGCGTAGCGTTCATTACTTCAAAAAAGTAGGGTAGCTCGGTTTTTGGCACATTTTGTAATCTTTGTTTGAAAGCTTCAATGCCTTCATTCACCCATTCGTGGGTGTTAGTAATGGTTTCGTTGTCGGTATTAAATTCAAATAAATAACTACGATCGGCAGCAAATGCAGTGCCAATGGCTTTTAACGCAAAATTAATATGCAAATCTATATCATCATTTTGTATGTCGATTAAGTCTGTTGATATTTCAGAAATAACTCGATCAAAATTATAGAGCTCAATTACATCGCTTTTTAAAGGCTCTAAACACAACATAGAAACAGAATCAGATAATTGGGTAAGGGCGATATTTAACGGTATGCTTTGTTGTTGTTTTTTTAGCTGTATATTAGTGCTAGTTTTTGAATCGAATAATGACTCAATAGCAATATGTTTATTATTATGCACGCTCAGGAGGGTGACAGCATTAAATGCAGTGCTATCTAAATTGTCGCAATGCTTTAAATCAAATAAAATTTGCGCCGCAGTATTAACACAATAAGTATTATTTTTATTGTCGTATAATAAAATAGCTAAACTGAGTTTATTTAAAACCTGCCACAATTTTAGTATTGAGTCATCACTCACTTGTTTCTCCAAGCTAAACATTAAACGTTATTATTTTTATAATATATTGTTATTTTTATACCTTTTTAAATACTTTTAGTACAGAAGTTTCTATTTTCCCAATTTTTTAGTGCGTTTATTAGGTTTACGTATTATAATTGATACTGTATATCATTACGTATTCCCCGTTGAGCTTTTTCGAAGCTTACTTTGTTTTAAGTATAGGTACTTAAGTATTTCATGACCGAAATAACGACACATAAAGCTTCCCGTCGCCGTTTATTAATTGCTTTGGCGATCACCTGCTCTTTTATGGTTATTCAATTAATAGGCGCATATTACGCCAACTCACTAGCAGTATTAGCCGATGCAGGGCACTTGTTTGTTCATAACAGCTCTTTATTTATTGCTTTAATTGCCTCGAGCTTGGCGATTCACTTTGCTAAAACCTATAACGATGGCTATCAGCGTGCTGAGTTAGTAGGAGGCCTTATAAATGGCTTTTTATATTTAGCAATTAGCTTGGTTATATTGTATGAAGGTGGCGAGCGTTTTATGCACCATCATGAAGGCAACGAACTTGAAATAAATAGCTTTTTAATGTCGGCCATTGCCGCGCTTGGTTTTTTGTTTCATGGTGCCGCTGCTTGGGTGTTATATAAAGGCCGTAAAGCGAGTATTAATGTATATGCGGTGTTTTTACACTCGTTTTTTGACATTATATCTACTATTTCTACTTTTATAGCCGGAGTGTTAATTTACCTGACTGGTTGGGATATTATCGATATTTTATCGAGCATGTTAATTGCTTCATTCGTTTTATTCACCGGTATTAAGGTTATTATAAGTTGCGTTAAAGGGCTGTACATAAATAAAGATAAACTCCCTAAAGTAGCTAAAGTTGAGCAAGCAATTACCACAATTCAGCATGTAAAAAATGTGCATAATGTAACTGTAGTACGAAAAGATAAAACGGTAATAGTGGGTGCGCATATAGTGCTAAAAAAACACTGCACCATTGAAAAACACGATAAAGCATGTCGCTTAAAGGTCGAAAACCTGTTGCGTTCAAAATTTAATGTAACAAATAGTGTGTTACAAATTGAAAGTAGTTGCAGTAGTGTTAATTAAACTTGGCAAATTGCAGCATATGGCTTAGTTTAAGCTATATGTAAATAATAGCTGTTGTAGGAACAAATTGAATCAACAGCAATTTATTGGAATCTAATTATGCCTTTACTAGCAAGTAAGCATCACTACTTTAACTTTATTGTGTCGTGTTTATTTGGTATTACCGCTGCTTTTGTAAATACCCTACCAATCTTATTTATTAATAGTTCTGAGTTTTTATTAGGGCAATTTTTTGTTCTTTTAAGCTTATTATTATTTGGCTGGCGCTATTCGTTAGTTGTGTTTACTTTAAGCACCCTAGGCATATTTTATCGTTGGGGGCATGCTTGGCCTTCAATCGTTTTTGGTTTAGAAATACTATGGGTGTACTTTTTTTGTCTGCGCTATTCTAGGCCTTTATTTTTTAGAGGAATGTTGTTTTGGCTTGTAGTAGCAATGCCATTACTGTGGGGGTTTGGGCATTACTTTCTTAATATTAGCTTTTTACCTTTGGTTACTGCGCTTGCTAAATATTGTTTAAATGCCGCCATTTATTTATGCGTAATTGATTTATTTAGTTTCTTTTTTAATCGCCATTCTTGGTCTCGCCATTATGGTTCTTTGTATAAAATCCTTAATTATATTGTAACTTTGCTCGTTATTTTAGTGGTAGTGCTTACTTCAATTGTGCTTATTAATAACCATTACTCTAGGGTTGAATACGAAATAAACGCACAACTAAACGAAAAGTCCCAACAAATAGCGCAAAGCCTAGATTTATATTTAGAAAACCATCGCAAAGCAGTAATACTGACCGCACAAAATATTAGCGTAGGGCATAGCCCACAAAGTGCTATTGAGCTTTTAGGGAAGTTATATCCTGGGTTTATAACTGCTATAAGTACCGATGAACTTGCCAACGTAAATTACTTTTATCCCACAACGTCAAAAACACAGCAGTTAAAAGGTAAGGCTGTTGCTAATGTTGCTGATCGCGATTATTTTTACCAAGCAATTGATTCTCAAAATGGATTTATTTCTGGTATTTTTAAAGGAAGAGGGTTTGGACAGCAATCAATAGTGGCAATATCGGCCCCTGTTTATAATAACCAGCAATTTAAGGGGATAGTAGAAGGCTCATTGTTATTTGAAAACTTTAGTGATTTACAACCTACCTTATTTAAGCGCCAAGCCGACTTAATTATATTAGATAAAAGCAATCAGGTTGTATTTTCAACCTTAAATGACTTTAAGCAGATGCAAACCCTTAGCAAACAAGATGTAGTTGCGCTGCAAAGTCTTAAACAAACAAGCGCATTTACAGCAACAAACGCGCAGCAATATTACTCAAAAGACACTACATCGGCATTAAATCATTGGCGTATTTTCACATTAATGAATAAAAAGTATGCCAATAATGTTGCAGCCCAAGCGTGGGGGCAATCTCTGGTGTTGATCTTATTTATAATTGTACTAACCAGTGTTTTTATTACGCAGCTAAGTAAGTGGTTAGTAACGCCGATAATAAAGTTAACCGAGCAAATAGATAACTTCGAAACCGATGAACAAACAGTAGGGTTAGTTTCGCATACTAATACCTGGTACGAGGTTGAAAAGTTACAACAACAGTTTGCAAGTTTAGCCCTTAAGATGACTAATAACTTTAATAAGTTACGCACCGCAAACAGTAAAAATGAAGCGTTGAATAATCAGCTTAAAAACTTTAATTTAAAGCTTGAGCAACAAGTTAAAGATAAAACAGAAGAGCTAATTAAAGCTGTAGGGGTTGCTAATAAAGCAAATAAAACTAAGTCATTATTTTTGGCCAATATGAGCCACGAAATTCGCACTCCGCTTAATGGTATTTTGGGCATGACTCAGTTGCTAATAAAAAATTCTAAAATTGCTGCCGATGAACAAAATGAGCTGCAAATGATCCAACAAAGTGCCCATAACTTACTGCTTATTTTAAATGAGATACTCGACTTTTCTAAAATAGAAGCTAATGCGTTAAAGTTAGATGTGCAACCAACTGAAATTAAAAAACTAATACGCCAATTAGCCACTGTTTTTGATAACTCGGGATTAAGCGCTAACGTTACATTTAAGCTAACTATTGCTCCAGAATTACCGCCATTTATAGCGTTAGACTCACTACGCTTTTCTCAAGTTATCAACAATATACTCAGTAATGCGGGTAAATTTACTGACACTGGTTTAATTACTATGGATTGCTTTGTAGAGAATGATTGTTTGTTCATTAAAATTACCGATACTGGTATTGGTATTTCTGCGCTGCAACAACAAAATTTATTTATAGAATTTACACAAGCTGATGTTTCCACTACCCGAAAATATGGCGGCACTGGGCTTGGGCTAACAATTAGTAAACGATTAATTGAGCTGATGGGCGGCTCGCTTACCCTGCGCAGTGAAGAAGGGGTAGGAAGCTGTTTTAAAATAAAAATCCCACTCATTCTAAGCCAGGCTCCAGTTAAGGAGATAGCCGACAGTTCTGTTCCTGATTTAGCGGCAAAACGTATTTTAATCGTAGAGGATAATCCAATTAATCAAATAGTAATCACCAAAATGATGATTGCAACGGGATGCGAGATAAAAACGGCAAACGATGGACTTGAAGCGTTACATTGCTTAGAAAGCTACCCCGCAGATTTGATTTTAATGGATTGCCAAATGCCCAATATGGATGGCTACCAATGCACACAAAAAATACGCCAAATGCCAAATGATTGTAAAAACGTATTAATTTTAGCTATTACTGCCAATGCGTTTGCCGAAGATAAAGAAAAATGCTTAAACGCCGGTATGAATGACTTTATAGCCAAACCCATCAATAAAAATGAGTTGTATCAGTGTATTAATAACTTATTTAAGCCTAGTTGAACAATACTAACAGCGAGCAGAGTAGCTTTGTTTTGGTGTTCGTATTAGAGTGAGCTAGTTACAAGCAGTTAACACTAAACAGGACAGTGGAGGAAGTATGAGCAAAATGAGTAATGTGGATGCTTTACGCAGTGTGTTATTAATTATTGATATACAAACGAAACTTGAGCCAGCCATAGCTGACTTTAGCGCTATTTTAAAGTGCTCATTACAGTTATCGCAAGCCAGCTTAGTGCACAAAATACCGACCCTTATTACAGAGCAATATAAAAAAGGTTTGGGCGCAACCAATCAAACCTTACAGGATGCTTTGCCACAAGCAGATTATTTTCATAAAACCCACTTTAGTGCCTGTGCAGAGCCCGGGTTTTTAGCGCAACTCGCTAAGTATACTCGCCCGCAAGTCGTGGTTATTGGTACCGAAGCGCATGTTTGTGTGTTGCAAACATGCTTAGATTTATTGCAGTACGGCTATGAGGTGATCATTGCAGTTGATGCGATAGGTTCACGTAACGACAACCACAAAATAATTGCTACTGAGCAACTACGCCAAGCAGGTGCGATCATTTCCAGTACCGAGAGCATTATTTTTCAATGGACCAAGCAAGCAGCAACACCTAACTTTAAAAAAATATTACCTATTATTAAATAGCCGGCTTTGCTTGTACATAAACTTATTAGCTTGTTGGGTAAATAACAATTCAATTAGGTCAATATATTTAAATAATGTAATTAACTCGTCTACTTTGTTAAGTTAAGTGTAATATTTCAGCATTTTTTTGCTTGTTAGGGGTAACCGATGAACTTTTTTAAACTTTAATACGTATTACCTCGCTTAATTTTATTAAAAAACTTAATTTAAGGCTACTATGTCTAGTGTTGCGCGTTTATTTACGGTTATTTTTAGCCTTTTATTTATAGAATCAATAGGAGTTGGTTTATATTTTGGCACATTGAGCGAGGCCTTTATTGTTGGCTTACCGCTTTGCTTATTACCAATTTGGTTATTAAAAACCCAACCTAATAATGCTTTAACGCCCCACGTTGTCGCTGCAGCCATTATGATGTTTTCTTTTTTACATATTCAACAAACCTATGGTTTGATTGAAGTGCATTTTGAAATATTTATTTTAATGGCGGTGTTAATTATGTTTGTGCAATGGCGTGTTTTTATAACTGCTATTGTGTTTGTTGCTGTACATCACTTATCGTTTTATTACCTACAAACTCAAAACACAGGTTTTTACGTGTTTGATCCAGATAGGCTTGCCTTTACAACAGTGCTAATACACGCAGGTTATGCCATTGTTGAAGTGTTTGTTGCAGGCTATATTGCTAAAACATTGCAGCGCGAACGTAGTGCTGGGCTATCGTTAAGCTCAGCGACAGAGCAAATAATGCAAGACCCTAATCATATTAAACTTTCTTTACGTGCTGATGATCAAAAAAGCCAAGCGGTAGCCGGCTTTAATACCTTATTAGAGTATTTGTCAGATGTAATTAAACAAGTAAAAACTCAATCAGAGTCATTAAAGGTAAGCTCACAAGAGCTGATCCAAGTGCACGACGAGTTAACCGAAGGTGCAGATCAGCGCACCCAACAAACCGACGATATTGCAAGTTCTGGTGCGCAAGTTGCTCATGGCTTTAAACTTGTTGAGCAAGAAAGTGAAGTATTAAAACACCAAGTAGATAATATTACTCAAGCTGCGACCAATGCCTTGCAAGAAGTGTCACAAACAGACAGTAAAAGCAGAGAGCTATTAACACTACTTAATCATACGGAAGAGCAAATAAATCATCTTGTTGGCGCAGGCGACGTAATATCGGGTTTACTTAATGAAATATCGGGAATAGCAGATCAAACTAACTTACTGGCTTTAAATGCCGCAATTGAAGCCGCTAGAGCCGGAGAGCATGGTCGTGGCTTTGCTGTTGTCGCATCAGAAGTGCGCTCACTTGCTACTAATAGCCAAGCAACTACGGCTAAAATAGCCGCTACCTTAAAAGACTTGGTTAGCAATAGCCGCACATCTACTCAGTCTATGAGCCAATGTGTTGATTTTGTAGTCGACTTAACAAAAATAAGCACCACGATGAAAGAAAACATTTCATCTATGAGTGAACAAATTAAAGCGGTATCAAGCAGTACTAGCTCAGTGGCTCAAGTAGTTGCCGAGCAAGCGGGTAATACGGCGCAAATAGCACTAAGCACAGACAAAATGCGCCAAAACCAATACCAAGACACAAAAATAGTTAAGCAGTTAACAGCTAAAGTACAGTTAATTGACGTAAGTATTGATGTATTAGAGCAAAGTATTGCAAAATTTAAGTAAGTCGAATTACTTTATTGTAGGGGTTGTTGCCGCGTGGTTTATACTGGTTGTGACTGGGCTGGTGTACTTTCAGCTTGGGCAACTAAAGCCGTTTGATGAATCGCAAATGCTAAAGCAACAAAATTGGTTTGAGCAATTTAAACAACAGTTAGTGGTTAGTAATACCGTGGCATCGCTTGTTATTATTACAGAGCAAAATTGCGGTTGTACTAAGCAAGCACAAGCGCACATTACGACGTTGCAAGCATTTGCAAAAAGTAAAGGACTTGCCGTGCAAGAGTTGCAACTTACACAACAACTTAAGCAAGCCATTCCAGCAACCCCTGCTGCTGTAATTATTGATAAAAATGGGGACTTTGTTTATGCCGGGCCGCTATCCGAAGGACTAGCGTGCTCGCAAGGAAGCGGTTTTGTAGAAACTGTAATTAGTAACTTAACAGCTGGGTTTAATTCACAGTTATTAATTGCTGACACTAAAGGCTGCTATTGCGTTACGAGTACATAGGCAAAGCTTTTATTTATATAGAATAATCAATTGCAAATGAGAGTGGTTAGCATTAACATGCGTTCACTGTATTATTGTTAGTTATCTCTCATGAAATTTACTCTTTTATCTATCGCAATCTCATCAATTATATTTAATTCTGCCAGTGTATTTGCCGCCGAAGAAGCTGAACAATCAACAACAGCACCGCCCTCAACAATACCGCTCAATAGCGCAACGGCTCAGAATAATATTGAAAAAATAGAAGTAGTAGGCCGTGCTTTTTCGTTATATAGGCCAACCGAGTCAGCATTTGGTACCCGTACAGATACCCCCTTAGAAAAAATACCTCAATCGATTCAAATATTACCGCAAGCGTTAATTAGTGACCAAGCAGCACGTCAAATTACTGATTTATATAGTAACATTGCAGGCGTTAATGGCTTTAGCTATTCGGGCGTAACATTTAGAGGCTTTCGTCAAGACGAAATTTTATACGATGGTGTAAAAGGTGACCCTTTTAATGGTTTTGCCGTACCGCAGTTATTTAATATTGAGCAAGTAGCAGTGCTTAAAGGCCCAAGTGGCGCGGTTTATGGTAGTGGTAATCCAGGTGGCATTATTAACTACATGACTAAAAAACCACAATATATTGCTAAAACTACAGTAGAACTAGAGCTTGGCAATGATGACTTTTTTAGTGGTGCTTTTGAATCTACAGGCAGTGTAAACAACGAGCAAACACAAGCCTACAGAGTGGGCGTGTATAAAGAAAGCCAAAATCCGTTTAGGTATAACACCGGCGAAGACAACACCATTATCGATTTAGGTTATCGCTTTGACTTTGATAATGCGTCAAATTTAGTGCTGCAATACACTAATATAGATCAAGACTTAGCAGGAGCCCGTTTACGTGGCGTACCTGTAGATGATAACGGCGACTTTATTGCTAATCGTGAGTGGAACCATAACGAAGCAAGCGATTATCAAAAAGTGTCAGCTGATGTGTATCAGGCAACCTATAAAAATGAGTTAAATGATATATTTAGTACAGATGTAACAGCGCGTTACTTTACTAATACCGAACAGCAAAACTATCACGAACCGCGGGGCTTGTTAGATACCGATAATGACGGTGTAGTTGATTGGAGTGAACGTGAATTTAGAGATCAAGCGCGCGAAAACCAAGGTTTGAGTTTAACTGCTAGTTTAATAGCACAAACAACGATTGCGAATATGGAGCATGTGTTTTTAGTAGGCGCAGATTATTATGCTGCTAAATTTGATGCTATATACCGCACCGCCAAACAAGCAAGTAAAGGCGGACCAGTACCTGGACTATCGTTAATCAATCCGCAATATGGTTTAACATCGGGCGCCGATTACGACTTACAAAGTATAACCCCACGATTTGTTAGTACTGAATCTAAAAGGCTCGGGGTTTATTTGCAAGATCAACTAGATATTACCGAAAAGTGGAATATAACAGCGGGGCTACGCTACGATCACTTTGAAGATACTGATCAGATCAGCAATACAGAGTTTTCAGATAGTGATGTTACGGTGCGTATTGGCACCAGTTATAATATTAACGATACGTTTTTTCCATATGCGCTTTATGGTACAGGCTTTTTGCCGCAAGATGCGGCAAGCCAATCTGAGTTAGTAGGTGGGCCATTCTCCCCAGAAAATAGCTATATTACAGAGTTAGGCTTGCGCACTAAATTATTTGATGACTCCTTGGCGATTAATATCGCGACCTATCAAATTGTGCGTAAAAATATTTTGCAAACAAGCTTACTACAAAATGATTCGGGTATTGACCAGCTAGAATCGCTAGGTGAAGTGCAAAGCGATGGCTTTGAGCTAGAGGTGGTTGGCGACATAACCGATAGCTGGGTAGTAACGGCCAGTTACGCGTATAACGATACCCGTATAAACGAGCAAAGCGAAGGCTTTTCAGCGCAAGCTGCTGGTTCTGATAAGTTTGCCAATGCCCCCCAAAATACTGCCGGAGTATGGACTCGCTATGACCTACCCAGCATTAACTCATCTATTGCTGCTGGCCTTGATTATGTTGATCAGCAAGTAAGTTTAGATGGCACCCATGTAAAGCCCTATACTATTTACAATATGGCCTGGAAAACTCAGTTAGAAAACTGGACGTGGCAAGTATCAATTAAAAATGTGTTTGATAAAGAGTACGCATCAAGCGGCTTTATAAATCGCACTGGGCATTTTCCGGGTGAGCCAAGACGTGTTTACTTATCGGCTAAATATCAGTTTTAATACTTAAGCTGATGTGAAATTAAAAGCCCTCGTTTATGGATAATGAGCAGAGGGCTTTTAATAATAAAAGTATTGAGCCTAAATAGTTGCTATGCCATATAGCCCTAACAGCACAAAAACACTGGCTGCAATAATTCGTACTTTATTTAAAGGAATGCGTTTTAGTAGCGCATTACCTGCATAAATAACCGGTACGTTGGCAATTAACATGCCCACAGTTGTACCAATAGTAACCCACAATACTGATTGATATTGTGCGCCAAGTAGCACAGTGGCTATTTGTGTTTTATCGCCAATTTCAGCAATAAAAAACAATACAAAAGCGACTAAAAATGCGCCATAGCGATCGTATTTATGGCTCACGGCTTCATCTTTATCAGGGATCAGCAGCCAAAGGCCAACCACAATAAAACTAATATTCACAACCCAAGGTAGGTACTCAATAGCAAAATTACCACTAAGCCAATCTCCAAACCAAGCAGATAAGCCATGATTAATAATAGTTGCGACTAATACACCTAAAATGAGTGCAATTTTATTATGAAAACGAGCAGCGAGCAGTAACGATAAAAGCTGAGTTTTATCGCCTATTTCCGCAAGGGCAACAGTGACGGTTGAGGTTAAAAATATTTCCATTACAACTACTTACAGGCGGGAGCACTAAACCAAGGCAAATAGCTATCTCCCGCCTTGAGGATAGTTATCTACCTAGGTCTCGCCGATAATGCTTGCTACAACATTACAAACTTACCACGCACGTGAGGTGCAATTATGTTGATAAGTTTACTTGTGACACCAATAATATTAAAGCGTGGTTATTGTAGCGATATACAAGGCTATAATTACTCACTTTTCCAACACGATTGATATTACTAAGCGGGCTACTCCCCTAAGAGACGCGCATTATCCCACAAACCTTTTAGATAGTAAATCTTGAACCATAGATTAAGCGCTATAAGTAATTAAAACGAATAGCTTAAGCGTACAGGTGCTCAGTGGTTGTTTTAAAAATTGAATACAGGGCCTCAACGGACATACAATTTTGGAACATATACTTTTTTAAACAGTCGCTGATTATTTTAACCTGTGTAGCACTGCTTAAAATAAGATCAAAAAAAAACATAATTAACTGCAAAAGTGTTTGATAACCATTACCATTTAGATTAGTATGCACCTACTAAATGTAATTGAGAGTGGTTTGTATTCATGTATATTTGTCTATGTCACGGTGTGACCGATAAAAAAATTGAACAAACAATTGACGATGGTGCAACAACCATGCGTGAGTTAACTAAAGAGCTTAAAGTGGGCAGCCAATGCGGTAAGTGTTGTGGTTGTACTAAAAAGATCCTTAATCGTAAGCTTATTCAAATTGCCGATATAACGGATCAAGTGGCTTAATTTAGTTAAAAATTACATTACAAAATTTAGATATAAAAAAAGCAGCTTTAAGCTGCTTTTTTTATGCGTGTTAATTACTATTACAGCTGCGACTGTAGGTAGTTTTCTAAGCCGGTATTTTCAATCAGTAATTGCTGAGTTTCTAACCAATCAATTTGCTCTTCTTGTTCATTTAAAATGTGATCAAGGGCTTCACGAGTAATATAATCTTTTTTACTTTCAGCCAGTTTAACTGCGCTACGTAACTCATCAATTGTATCAAGTTCAAAGCTCATATTGGCAGCAATCATTTCTTCGCTGTTTTCACCAATACGTAAACGGCCTAGGTCTTGAAGATTTGGTAAGCCTTCTAAAAACAAAATACGTTCAATTAAACGATCCGCGTTTTTCATTTTTTGAATTGATACTTTGTAGTCTGCTTTATCTAATTTACTAAAGCCAAAATCTTTAAACATACGTGCGTGTAAAAAGTATTGGTTAATACCAACAAGCTCGTTAGCGAGTACTTTATTTAGTGCTGCAATAACGTCTTTATCGCCTTTCATACTATATACTCCTACTAAGCCATTTGTGCTTGATGATAATTTTGCGTTCCAATCTTATCAATTAAACCAAGTTGCTGTTCTAACCAGTAAACATGATCTTCTTCGGTATCAAATAATAGTTTTTCTAAAATGGCACGAGATTGATAGTCTTGTTGTTCTTCGCATATTGCGATTACGTCTTTTACGCTAGCTACTACTTCAAGCTCAAGTGTTAAGTCGTTTTGCATCATGCTTTTAACATCGGTGCCAATTAATAAATCACGACGTTTAGTCATGTTAGGCACACCTTCTAAAAATAGAATGCGTTTTATTAACCAGTCACAATGATCTTTCTCTTCTTCCATTTCGTGGTTAAGGCGCTCATAAAGTTTAGCTAATCCCCAGTCATCGTACATGCGCGAATGAATAAAATACTGGTCAATTGCTGCTAATTCGTTGGCTAGCAATGTATTAAATGCGTCGATTACTTTTTGATTACCTTTCATGATAGATCACCTTAACAAGTTCAATTGCGACCAGTGTAGTGCAAACTGCAGCTATTGCAAGTTTTTTCTATAAAAATCATAATGTTACTATTGGTTTTGATTCTTATTTAAGTTTGCGTTATTACTTGGTTTGTAAGCAGTTTTTAATTTTTATAATAGGTATTGTTAATTGAGCGAGATGAGAGTTAATACACATATTTTAATATAATTTAAAAAGGCATGCTTAACATGCCTTTAAAGTTACTTAAATCAGTTAGAATTGATATTTAGCACCGAGAGTTGCCGTAGTGCCTAGCCCTTTAATATTGTAGCCACCATAAGTATATGATTGCGCACGAGCAGGGTAGTAGTCGCTGTTAAATAAATTTTCGACCCCAAAATAGCTGCTCCATTGTGGAGTAATTTGATATTGACCACTCAAATTAACTATATCGTAACTACTTACAGGACCTTGATCGCCAACGTATTGGCCTTGTTCGTTTTTATCAAAGCGCTTTCTATCGCCAACGTATAAATAGCTAAATGTAAGAGCTATGTCGTCGCTGGCCTGCCACGCTAAATTGGCTGTCGCTTTTGGTGGGCTAATTTGTTTAGCACCTAAGTATTCATCGGCTTGGGTATCTTTACCTTCAACGTAGCTATATGTGGCAACTAATTTAAGTTGTGGGGTAATGGCATAATTTACTAAGCCTTCAAAGCCCCATATTTTTTGCGGCGCGCGTATTGGCTCATAAACGCCTGTTACATCGTTAAATTTATTGCTGGTTCCTAGCTCAGACGTGCTTTTATATGCTGCTAGTTCAAAGCGCAGGTCATCAAATTGTGAGGTGAAACCTACTTCGTAGTTATCTATAATTGATGCTTGTGTTTGAATAAGCGCTATATCGTTTACAGTAGCTGCGCGCAATAGTATGCCTATGTCTGATATATCAGAGCCCTGCGAGTAACTAAAAAATGGGCTAAAGGCAGGGCTTAAATTATATTTAATGCCAGCATTGTAAGTTGTTGCATCGTAATTTATGGTATCGCCGCGCACACTAAGTGGTACTGAACATTGCGTAGCGGTTCTGCATAGCTTTAATGTTTGATAGTCGGCTACCGTTAAATCTATGCTTTCTTTTCTTACACCGGCTTTTAAAATAATATCGTCGTTAATTACCCACTTTGTTTGTAAAAAACCAGCAACACTATCCATGTCCATTTCAGGAACCCATATACGGCCATCAACTAAAGGTTGTGAGGTTTTATCGTTTAGGGCATCAATACCATATATTAAGGTGGTTGTTAGATTATCAAAGTCAAATTGGCTATTAAATGTGGCTCTTGCGCCTAGTTTATCTGACTTTATAACAGATTGACCACCGCTATAACCATCATCAAGATTGGCTAAATTAGTTGAAAAGAAAAATACATTTTCTATATTTTGCTTGTACAGATCTAAGGTCATTTGGGTGTTATCGAATAAGGCGTAATCTAGGTATTTAAGAGTAATATTTACATTGCCTTCGGGGCCTTGCGGTTTACCTTGTTTTTGCAGCTCTTTGGGTACGTGAATCGCATAGGTTTTTTCACCTATGTTACCGTCGCCAGTAACATCCCCTAAATCAGTTTTTTGCTGTGAGCTATAAAAGTTATAACTAAACTCTAGTTGCTTATCATCATCAAAATCGTAGCTTAGTTTAGTAAAGTAGTTTTGTGTTTCTGAGTCTGACAAACCATATTGCAAGCCTAAAATATCACCCTCTGAATCACGTTGTACACCGTTTTGCTCGTAACTGGCGCTTATTAAATAGCTAAACTTATCTAAGCCACCATTTACAGCTGCCGATATTCTTGCACCGGCACTTTCATCAAGCTTAACAGCACTAAAGCGGCTAGAAATACTAATTTCGCCCTCAGGCTGGCCGTCACTTTTCGCTTGTTTTGTTATGTAGTTAATTATGCCGCCAGCAGCGCCATTACCATAAATAGAGGTTGCTCCTTTAATAACCTCTATGCGTGCAATGGCACTGGCATCTAGCGTTTTTATGCCCAATGAACCGTTACGCAGTGGAGTTGACTGTGGTACGCCGTCAATCATAACTAAAGGTGCGCGACCACGCAGTGTTTGGCCTGAGTTACTGGAGCTGCCGGTGCTAGGAGCCAATCCTGGTACCATTTGTGCGAGTAAGCTGCTTAGTTCTGGGTTTACTTTTAAGTGTTGTTGAATTTGCTGCTGATTTATAACAGTAATTGAAGCAGGAACTTCATCAATACTTTCAAATATACGACTACCCGACACAATAACGTGTTCTAACTGATCAGCAGAATATTTGTTTTTACTATTTTCATCGGCAATTGCGCAAGCACTAACAGCGACGCTAAGTAAGCAAAGTGAGGTTTTTAACATGGTAACTCAGATAAATAATTAATTTTGGTAATGATAACTATTAACAATAGCAGTCACAAGTGTTAATGATAATTATTTTCGATTGCGTCTTTTTAACCAAAAGTAAACACCCGTTACAATAAAAAAGCTCAGTGATAGGGTTATTAGTAGCCATAAAAACTGTACAACTGGCCCAGCAAAATTACCAATATGAAAGGCATATTTAAAGTTCCATGCTTGCGTGGTGAAATTGGTGCTATTTGCATCGAACGAGTTGACTACTTTTGCAGTATAAGGATTGACCCATACCCAGCTATAGGCATGGCTTTCTCCTGGGTTTTGTATTCTTAAAGCAATCGCGTCATCCGCTTTTTTAGGTAGGTATACCCTATATGGCTCACCTTTAGGAAATATGGCTTGAGCATTATTAATTGCTAAATTGTATTGTAATTCGGTTTTTTTAAGTACAGGTATTTTGGGAGGCGCAGGTCTGTTTGTTACTTTATTTTGTGTTACCAATTCTAAAACAGACTGCGTTTGCGTTTTCCAATTAAACGCCATACCCGTAAAGGCAATCAGTATTAATGGCACAAAAAAGTAAACTCCCAACACAGTATGCAGCTGATACAGCAGTACTCTTAGTTTTGCTTTAGGTTTTATAGCTAAACGTTTTATCCGGTTTTTAGGTTTTACCCATAAATAAAAGCCTATTAATACGTTTATTAACAGCAGTAATGCACATACCGACATCCAATTTTTAAATGGTTTATTACCGTCACTGCTCTCAAATAATAACCAGCGATGCAAAGCAAGCGTAAAACCATAAATTGTATCTGTACTTTGGTAAGTATAAATAACATTGCTGGTGTAGGGGTTTACGCTCGCGTAGTGATTATTAGCTAATCTAAACTGCCATGCCATAGTAGGGTTTTGTTCAGGCATTAAAAAAACAGTTTTTTGTTGGGTTTGAGTTTGCACACTATTTATTAAAGTGTCGAAATTTAGCGGTTTTTCTGCAGGCGTTACTAGCCATTTTTCGGGCTGGGTAAGGTGTTGTAGATCTTTTGCGTAAATTAACACCGCTCCGCTGAGGCTCACTATTAATAAAAACAACCCGCTGAGTAGGGCAAGTGTTAAATGAATTTTACGTAACCAAAGTTTCAAAAACGGCATCTCAATTGTGAGCTAAGAACCCTAATTGTAAATGATAATGAGAGCAGTTTTCAATTGAAAGTTTGTTTATAAAGCTATTTTTATTATAAATTATTGTGCTTTTCTATTATGCAGTTTTCAATATTAAAATTATGCTGTAAAAAGTGTTTAACGGCTGCTAAATCAAGTGAGTTATGAGCGTTAATCAGCAGTTCGCAATGACTGGTTTTATCATCTAATTGCCATACTTTTATAGCTATTACTTGCTCTATATTAAAGTTTTTGGTGAGAGCGCATGTAACAGCTTGGGTATCAAAGTTATTAGGCGCAGCTTGCATTAAAATGCGACAGCTTTGTTTAAGCAGTAACACGCCATGGTAAATAACATAAAAAGAAATTAAAATTGTCGCAATTAAATCAACTATATACCACTGGTACAAAATAATTAAAGTACCTGCAACAATAACCACAACAGACGCCATCGCATCAGATACATTATGAATAAAAGCAGCTCTTATATTCATACTGCTATTTGCGCCAGCTCGGTAAGTTAAAAGTGCAGTGATTAAATCTATTAGCAGGGCAAATGCAGCCACCCACACTATGATCCAACCATCAATTGGCTGCGGGTTTAAATAACTGCTCATAGCTTCAAAAATTAAATACACACCTATCAGTATTAATGTACTGCTATTGAACAAAGTAGCTAAAATTTCAGCGCGCTTGTAGCCAAAGTGATGTGTGTTATCGGCAGGTTTGTTACCAATTTTACGCGCAACAAGGGCAATAAATATAGCGGCTGCATCACTAAGATTATGCAGTGCGTCTGCCATGAGTGACAAACTGCCAGAAAATATTCCGCCAATAACTTGCGCAACAGTAAGCAGAACATTAATGGCAACAGCTAGCGCGAGTTGCTTGTTACTTTGGCTGTCGTCTACATGGCTGTGTGCATGGTCATGACCCATAATATCCCCAAGTAACTACTTATATTAAGATTGTTATATCACGAGCAGCTAAAAACAGCTACACGGGGCTTGATGAAACTTAGCTAACTCATTGTGTATACTTAGGCGTATATCTAGTTAAAATCCAGGTAGCAGTACTGTTTGTAAAACACATAAAAATTCATGGGCTTATTAGCGCAAAACTTGCGTCTTAGGCTTTTTAATGCATTAATACATAGTATTAAAATGGGTAAAATTACTAGGTAATTCAGGTATGAATAAAGGTTTGAGCTTCACAAAGCTAGCAGGTAAAGGACAGTCTGTACAAAGTAAGCTAACTATAGCCTTTGTAGTTATTGCATTAATACCTTTGTGTTTGTTTTCTTGGCTGAGCTTTAAGCGAATAAATAATACATCAGAACAACACGCCCAAACTGAATTACAACAGGTAACAAATATTGCTCAGCAGTTTAGTCGCTTTTGGCTGGCTGATTATATTAAAGATTTTAAGTTACTTAAAAACCAGTTAACGACTAACTCTGTGCAACAACAAAGTGCAATAACTGAGTTTGTTAACGTATACGAATTTGTAAATAATGTAGAGCTAATAGATAGCGCAGCTTTGCTTGCTACACCTACATCTTCTTTTATTAGCAAAATAGCTCCTCAATCGTTAACTAATATCCATACTAGCTTGAGTGAGCATGCAACGCCTTCATTTCAATCATTTTTAATTGAAAAACAACCACATTTTATTATTGCGCTTGGTATATATAATACGGAGCAACAATTAAGCCGTATTCTTTTAGCCGATATAAACCCCCAGTGGCTAATGAATCAATTAAATGCAATGTATACTAAAAACAGCGAGCTTAGTTTTAGTTTATTGCCAAGTAATAGTTTGCCTTTATTAAACCAACAGCCATCAACAGAGCAAACATTATTAAATAAAACACAATTAATGCAAAAAACGTTTACCTATAACAACGAAAATAATGATGTAATGTATGGCTTTGTTAGTCAGCTGAATTTTTTGGGTGATCAAAGCTGGCTGCTATTAGTGTCTAAGCCGAATGTTCAGGGGCTAACAAATACTTATTCTATTAAGTATTTTGCTTTGGCAACACTGCTTATGTTGTTGGCTGTTTTAGCGTGCTCTTGGTGGTTTGGTCGAGTATTGTTTCATCCATTAAGGCGCTTAACAGCCCTTGTTGATAAAATTACCAAGGGGAAAAGCACCCAAGTACCTATTTTACCCGACAGCCAAGAGTTTAATTTGTTATCGAGTAAGCTGTGTAAATTGGCCGAAAATAAACAGCAACAACTAACAGAGTTTTATAAACAAGGGACTGAACTACAGGTTGTGCTAAGGCACTTAGCAGAGCAAAAAAGTGCACTTGATGAGCACACGATTGTGGCTGCAACAGATTTAAAAGGCACTATCACTTTTGTTAATAAAAAGTTTTGTGAAATAAGTGGTTATGACGAACACGAGTTAATAGGTAAAAACCACCGTATTCTTAATTCGGGCACTCACCCAAAACAGTTTTTTAAAGAAATGTACCAAACCCTAAAACAGGGAAAAGTATGGCATGGGAAAATATGTAATAAAGCCAAGCAAGGTAATTTATATTGGGTAGATACCACCATAGCGCCATTTTTAGATGAAAATGCTAAGCCACAAAGCTATATAGCCATTCGAACAGATTTAACCGCATTAAAGTTACAAGAAATAGAGCTAGAAGAGCATAAAGCACAACTACAGTTGGTAATAGATACTACCGCTGTGGGAATTTGGGATTGGTACATTGACACAGGTAAAGTCACTTTTAATCACCGTTGGGCTGAAATAATTGGCTATACCTTAGATGAGTTAGGCCCAGCAGTAATAGGCACTTGGTATAAGTATACCCACCCAGACGATTTAATCGTTTCGGAGCAAAAATTAAACGCTCATTTTTCTGGTGAAACAGACTATTACGTTAATGAAGCACGTATGAAACATAAACAAGGTCATTGGGTATGGATACTAGACACTGCAAAAGTGGTTGAATGGAATGATGATGGCTCACCAAAGCGGATGATAGGTACCCATTTGGATATTACAGAACAAAAAGCAACAGAGCTAGAATTACAAAATAGTCGTGACCAATTTGCCTCGTTAGTAGGCAATATTCCAGGCATTATTTACCGCTGTAAGTACGATAAAGTGTGGACTATGCTTTATATGAGTAAGCAAACTAAAGAGCTTACGGGTTATGACGCTGAGGCAATATTAGAGAATAAGCAGTTAAGTTATTTAGAAATAATTTACTCGGACGATCGTGACGATATTGAAAAAACGATTATTAAGTGCATTGACGAGCACACGCCTTGGTCTGTTGAATACCGGATCATAACGCAAGGTAATGAAGTACGTTGGGTAAATGAAAAAGGCCAAGCCATTTATGACACTGACGGAAACGTATTATATTTAGATGGTTTTATACTCGATATTACAGAGCGTTATCAGGCGCAATTAAAAATAACACGTCAGCAAAGCCTGCTTGAATCTATGAGTAAACAGGGGCAAATAGGTGCGTGGGAAATAGACTTAAAAGCGCAAACGCTTTATTGGTCAGACGAAGTACGCGCAATTCACGAAGTGCCACAGAGTTACTCTCCAGATATAGCCACCGCAATAAATCATTATAAAGAAGGCTATCACAGAGATAAAATTAATGCCCTTTTTGAAAGTGCAATAAGTAGTGGGAAAAGCTGGAATATTGAGCTTATTATTGTTACTTACACTGGCCAAGAACGTTGGGTTAAGTCAATAGGGCAAAGTGAGTTTGAAAACGGCCAGTGCATTCGTGTTTTTGGCTCTTTTCAAAGTATTGATGCGCATAAGCGACTTGAACTCGAAAGCGAAAAAGCCAATCGTTATAACAAAAGCTTAGCCATGCTTACTGTTGCACCTGAAGTGCAAAGCAGTGATGTGGCAGAGGTAAAAAAATTAGCCGTTAAGTCTATGTGTGAAGTGCTTGATGTACAGCGCGCTTCTATTTGGATTTTTAACGAACAACGCGATTTAATGATTTGCCATAGTTTAAATATACAAGGGCAAGGTGTTGATTGCTGTAATGCACAGCTCAGTGCAGAGGATTACCCTGCCTACTACGAAGCTATTTATAAACAAAACTTAATAGCTATTGACGATGTTTATAATCATCCCGCTACCGTTGATTTTATTGAGCATTATGCAAAACCTAATAATATAAAATCTATGCTAGATGCCGTTATTACAACCGGTGACGGAAATTTAGGTATTTTATGCGCAGAAACCGTTGGGGAGTTTCGCCAATGGACGCAAAGTGAAGAAACCTACTTACGCTCTTTAGCAACTTTAGTAGGCAGTACCTTAGTGTCACAACGCCGTAAACAAACCGCTGAGGAATTAAAAATAGCTTTGGTTTTGGCAAAAGAAGCCGGTGTAGCAAAAAGTCAGTTTTTAGCAACTATGAGCCATGAAATACGTACGCCAATGAATGGTGTTTTAGGCATGCTTGAGCTTATTCAGTTAGAGCAACTGCCCAAGCCTATTGAAACTAAAGTAGCAATTGCTAAAACCAGTGCGCAATCATTACTGGGTGTAATAAACGACATTTTAGATTTTTCAAAAGTAGAAGCAGGTAAAATTGAGCTAGAGAGTATTAATTTTAATGCCCGCGATTTAATTGGGGAAGTAGCCGCTGGGCAAGCATTAACAGCTCAAAATAAAGGCATAGAAATAATTTTAGATTTGGTTGCCTTAGAGCCATCGCAGTTAAGTGGCGATCCAGGGAGAATACGCCAAGTATTAACTAATTTATTAAGTAATGCCGTTAAGTTTACAAACGAAGGCGAAGTGGTGGTTAGCGCATCTATTGAGCGTATTGAGGCCCAGCTAATGCTGCAAGTTAGCGTAAAAGATTCTGGTATTGGCATTAGCAAAGAAAAACAACAACAGTTATTTGCACCCTTTATGCAAGTAGATGCGTCTACTACTCGAGAATATGGAGGCACTGGCCTTGGTCTTGCTATTAGTAAGCAGTTATGTGAACTAATGGGAGGCGCTATTGCAATTAAAAGTAATGCTGGCCAAGGGAGTGAGTTTATCGTCACCATGGAGGTGCTAAAGGGCGATCAACAAGAGCGCTATATGCCAAAGGCTAATATTAATGGGTTAAGTATATTGGTAGTTGATGATAACGAAACAAATCGTTTGGTTATTTCAGAGCAGCTCAAGCACTGGGGAGCTAATGTTGAGCTGGCAAATAATGCCGAACATGCGCTGCTAATTTGTGAAAATAGAGTTAAAAACAATCAGGGCATGTATGACATAGCTGTATTAGACATGCAAATGCCCGGCATGGATGGCATAGAGTTATGTAAAGTATTAAAAGCGCATGCAGATTACAAACATATGCCATTAGTAATGATGACCAGTATTGCAGGCTTAGAGGGGGCTCAGCGCTATTCTGACGCAGGCTTTCAGGCTTACTTTCCAAAGCCAGTAACAACCGCCGATTTAATTTCTGCGCTTTCGGTTATTACTAATAGCGAGCAGCACGAAGCACTGCCATTGGTAACATCTGGGTATATTTCATCGTTGCGCAAAGCCAAAACCATTGAGCCTGCTAAAATATTATTGGTTGAAGATAATCCAATAAACCAGCAAGTATCTACTTTAATGCTTAAAAAGCTCAATTGCGAAACAGTCTTAGCCGAAAATGGTCAACGTGCTTTAGAGGAACTTGCAAAACATGAAGCAGGTTACTTTCAAGTTGTACTAATGGATTGCCAAATGCCGGTTATGGATGGTTATGATGCCACTATTGCAATACGTAAAGGTGAGGCTGGCGAGCAGCATAAAGCAATTAAAATTATAGCATTAACAGCCAATGCCATGGATTCAGACAAAGAGCGGTGTATTGCAGCTGGCATGAATGATTATTTAAGCAAGCCAATTGAACTTGATATTTTAAAAGATAAATTAGAGCAATATTTTTAAGGTTAAAGCAGTATGACAAACACAATAGACATTCGTGATGCGCAAGCAAGTGATGCAAAAACCATTTTGCACTTTATTAATGAGCTCGCTATTTATGAAAAAGAGCCACAAGCAGTTAAAACCAATGAACAAGCCATTTTAGATACCCTTTTTAGTGAAGGCGCAACAGCGCATAGCATTATATGCTTTGATGGCGACGAGCCCATTGGCTTTGCTGTTTATTTTTATCGAAATTTTCCGAGAAAACCCATTGATCGACGCGAAGCGGTGTCGATGGGATGAATCGGAATAGTTAGCCCTGCTCTTGAATGTATTTTCGAATTGTATCAGCAGCCGCATTTCCAACAGAGCAAACAAAATATCCGTCAGACCAAAATGTTTTTTTAACCCAGAATTGCTTTTTAAACCATTTAAATCTCGACCATAGACTTTGCGTTGTAGATTGTTTAATTCTCCTAACGTAACTCGCAACACTGATATTGGGAGAGATCGTTAGCAATATGTGTATATGATCTTTGTCCACCTCGATCTCTTCGATATTAAATTCTGAGCGCTCTGCAATTTCAGTGATTTTTTGTTTTACAAAATCACCTACATCACCTTTTAACAATTGTTTTCTATATTTAACCACAAGTATTAAATGTAGCGCTATTAAATATTTACAGTGAGATTTAGTGTCATATTCCATCTTGACAACTCATTTCCATACAGTAGTCTATACAGTATATGAAAAAGACGCTTAGATACAACTACAGGCTAAATCCTACGCCAGAGCAAGAAGCTAAACTCGTTGAGTTTGGCGC